>CALZJV010000026.1 GCA_945787595.1 uncultured Desulfobacterales bacterium
GAAACCTGACACCTGAAACCTTGAACAGATTTGATCTATGGCAGAGCCGATCACCTCTGACCTGGCCCTGAGGACCAGGTTTTCGATTTTGAATAAAGAAACAGACAAATGACATAGAAGAAATGCTGCTTCAATATTCGATGAGAATCATCAGAATCTGCACAGAATCGCTGCCGATCCGAAATTCTCCGCTATTGGTGAAAGTTTAAATGAAAAATATGGGAAAATGTAAAATTTTGCCCGAATCAATCACACAGCGGCACCAGCATCACCGGACAGGGTGCATTTTCAAGAATAGTCATGCCCACATAATCGATCCGGCCCATACACATTTTTTCCTTGTGCGAATGGCATCCTAAAACCAGGAGGTCCGCCTGCATATCACGAGCCAGCTTACATGCTTCCAACGCGGGATCTGCAGGCCGGCACTTAAACGATATGTTTCTCAGGTTTCCCAATAACGGCTCAATTTCCGATTTGTAGCGACGATCTATTTCTTCCCTAATTTCAACCAATCGCGGATCATTTTCATCGGTTTCCTGTAACAAATAATCCAGGGCATGGAAGATATGCAGCTCGGCGTCGTTTTGCCGCACCAACTCTAGACTTTTTTTAAGTGCAAACATGCTGGCGGGACCGAATTTCAATGCGACAAGTATTCGTTTGAACATTTCGCTTCTCTCCCTATTTGGCTGTTCGTCAGCTTTTCCGACAGGAAGCTATTTTGGTACGGTAAGGTCTTGCTCAAAACTGGGCGCTGCTGTGAGGATTTCAACCGGAGCCAAAGGCATCTGATCTGAATTCAAAGTTGAGTTGTCTAATCACGCTATCTCATATATTGTACTGCCAGATTTATCGCAACTATACCTTCTGCGAGCAACCATAGTCAAATATTATTTCATTCTAGCGTTGGGGTTCTTTCTCCGGAGGACGATTATGCAAAGCCCTTTTCCGTTTGAATCCATATTTCACCTTTTCAAGGCTCCATTATGGATGGCCCTGACCCAATCCGTTATTTTTCCGCTGCAGGCCATCTCAGGAGGTGTGTTGGTAACATTGTTCGGTATCTTTGGCATAAAGCTTTTTCCAACCTTTGGATTTCTTGCACCGCTTGGATTCGAAGAGGGACCGGGTCAGGCCCCCTCGATTGGGAAAGTATGGCAGGCATTTGGTTTTGAACATGCCACAACAATCGGTCTTACCTTTGCGGCCATCGGTTTTTTCTTTTCTTTTTTTGTCGGTGTCCCGCTGGTAAATTGGGGAGACCCGAAGTTTTAAGGCCTCAATCCCCTCGGCGGAAGCAGCGCGGTCCGCTATGTAAACCCGGTGAAAATCATGGTGAAAAATTACTTGCATATCACCACATCCAATACTGAGATTTGCAGAACGTGACTGCCTATTTCTTATATTTTGTTTAGTTTTGCTACCGACTCCACATGATATGTATGCGGAAACATATCCAACGGCTGCACCTCCTCGAGACGGAAGCTGTCCTCCATCATCTGAAGATCCCTGGCCATGGTGGCCGGGTTGCACGAAACATAAACCATGCGGCCGGCGCCCAATTCAAGCACCTGCTTGACGACATCTTTGTGCATACCGGCCCTGGGCGGATCGATAATCAACACATCAGGTCGTTGCTTTATTTGTGACAGGCATTTGCGAATGTCACCCTTGATGAATTTACAATTTGATATGCCGTTTTTGAGGCAATTTTTTTCGGCATCCGCCACTGCACTTTCGATAATTTCAATGCCGGTAACCGCTTTACTGCGTTCGGACAGCAGAATCGGAATGGTTCCCGTGCCGCTATAGAGATCCAATACAGTTTCGGTACCGGTAAGCCCCGCATATTTTTCAACGGTTCTGAAAAGTAGGGCAGCACCTCGGGAATTGGTCTGGAAAAAAGAATTTGCCGATATTTCAAACGCAAAACCGTTAATATTATCCGATATGAGATCAGAACCTGCCAGCGTATGCTCAAATTCACCAATCGCCACCCCGGCCTTGCGGGATGTAATATTATTTATAACCGACGCTACCTCGGAGTACCTGTCCATTAAAAGGTCAGCAAGCGGTTGAACCGTCTTGCGGTCATCTTCGGCCGTCACAATGTTAACCATCCATTGATCATGGGCCACCGAATGTCTTAAAACCAAAAACCGCCAGAACCCGCTGTGACTGCGCAATCCGTAAACCGGCTTGTCGGATGATCGCATAAACATTCTGACCTCATCCATCAATTGATTTCCCAGATCCGGTTGCAGCAGACATTGCCGGGTGTCAATGACTTTGTGAAACGTCCCGGGCACATGAAGCCCAAGTGCAAACCCCATATCGACATCGGTTCGTTCCAGTTCATGGGGCAAAAGCCAGCGTCTGTCTGCGCAGGAAAATTCCATTTTGTTGCGATACCCAAAAATGAGCTTGGAAGGAATGGTATCACGAACCGTCACGTCTTTAATGCGCCCGATATGCTCAAGGGAATCTAGAACATGCTGCCTTTTGTAAATCAGTTGTTGCTCGTACTTTACAAATTGCCACTTGCAGCCGCCACAAAAACCACTGTATTCACATGGTGCGACAATTCTGAAGGGAGATGATTGGATCAGATCAATCATCCTGGCTTCAGCGTAATTTTTTTTCTTTCTGAAAATGTGAATTATAACGCGGTCTCCGGGGACTGCCTGATCAACGAAAACGGCCATACCATCCAAATGAACCAGTCCCCTGCCGCCGAAAGCGACATCCGTAATTTCAACCTCCATTTGAAGGCCCTTTTTAATTTTCATAACTCACCATTTTTCCAAGTATTATCAGGAAAAAAATCAAGGAAGGATAGCGAGAATGTCCACGCAAAAATCGATCATTGAAGATATCAGCTTCTTTTCTGACGGCTTAAATTTGAAAGGTTGTTTGCATCTGCCATCGGCCAATCGCCCGCCGGTCGTGATCGGCTCCCACGGATTATACAGTAGCAGCAATTCCCCAAAACAAATTGCACTGGCTGATCAATGTAGTCGGCTTGGTATCGCCTTTTTCCGCTTCGACCACCGCGGTTGCGGCAGCAGCGAGGGTAAATTTGAGGAGGTTACCTCACTTGAGGCTCGCTGCAGAGACCTTATCGATGCGGTGGCCATCATCACCGGCACTACGGAAACCAGTGACCGCTTCGGACTGTTCGGCAGCAGCATGGGCGGTACGGTTTGTCTGAGCGTCGCTGACGAACTGGGTGCCCATACTGTGGTTACATTTGCCGCCCCCATTCGCAGTCGAACTCTGGAAAATGGATCCCCAATATCCCAAAATTCTAATAGTCCAGGAATTTTTTTAGACGCCCGAAAACGGCGATTCGACGTCACCGGCAGGCTGCCGCAAATTAGTAATATCCTCATCTTTCACGGTGAGGCGGATGATGTCGTTCCGGTTTCCCACGCTGAAGAAATTTATAACTTAGCCAAACAGCCAAAAAAACTGATTAAACAAAAACAGGGTGACCACCCGATGAGCAATGAAGCCCACCAGAAGAACTTTATCAGAGACGCGTCGCTATGGTTCAAACGGCGGCTGGCATAGCTCCTCTTTCATAAATATCGATCCAAAATCACCTGTATCAGTGCCTAATTCCCAGAAGTTCCCGCCGCAACAAATCAAGTGCGGTTGTCGCAAATACGTGTTTGTTCATCCACCGGTCAGCAAAACTAAAGTTGAATCGATACCCGTGGACGGCTTTATCATCGGCAAGACCGATGCAGACCGTCCCCACAGGTTTGTCAGCCGTGGCACCGCCCGGTCCGGCAATTCCGCTGACAGAAAGCCCATAAGTTGCACCGCAGACCTGCTGCACTCCCCGGGCCATTTCTTTGGCAGTTTGCTCGGATACGGCGCCGTAAAGATTAAGGGTTCGGGCTTTCACATCGAGGATTTTCATCTTTAGCTCATTGGAATAGGTAACCGCAGAAAAAATAAAATAATCCGAGCTTCCCGGCACATTGGTCAACAAATCGGCAATCAGCCCTCCCGTGCAGCTTTCGGCCAGCGCCAGATTTGCTTTTTTTTGCCTCATGAGATCGCCCACCACTCTTTCCGTGGACTCACCGGTATCTGAAATCACTTTATTCCCCAGTTTCCGGTACACCCAATGAGTCGCCGCTTCCATTTGAGCCCGCATCTCCCCTTCATCAGCCCCGTGAACATAAAGCTTTACTTGAATTTCGGGAAATTTTGTTCGAAAACCGAGTTTTATCCGCGGGAATAGCCGATTAAATTCGTCCAGATAATAGCGGGTGGCTGATTCTGCCAAACCAAAGGTACAAAAAGTTTTGACCAGACGAACGCCGACAGCCGGTCCAAGTAATTTCATGATCCGGGGAATGACCTGTTCTGTTAGCATTCGTCGCATTTCAAAAGGAGCTCCGGGTAAAAAGAAAAAATTGCACTGTCCCAGTTTAAGGTGGAAGCCGGGGGTCGTGCCAATGGGATTGTTGAGACATTGCGAGCCGGTTGGCAGCATCGCCTGTTTCTTGTTGGAATCCGTCAGCGGCCGGTTACGGATTTTAACAAAATTTTCAGCCGATTCCAATGCCTGTGGATCCAAAACCAAATTCACATTTGCTGCCCTGGCAGCTGCAACGGCGTTAAGATCATTATCGGTAGGACCGAGTCCACCGGTAACCACGGCAATATCAGATCGTTGACCGATTTCTGTTAGAATGTTGACCGCCGCTGCCGGATCATCCCCGACACAACTGTGCCGGGCAATCTCGATGCCCATCTCTTGCAGTTTTTGGGCGATGTAAGCGGAATTGCTGTCCACCAATGCTCCCGACCGGATTTCATCGCCAGTTGTTAAAATATCTGCAATCATACTTGAAGAATTACCATATAACAATTTGGATTAATTTAAATTAAAGTCCGAAAAAATTCAATATTTATTTCACGTGGCGGGATATGCTTTTTCAACTTTAATCGGGCGGTTTCAACATAAACATCGAAGGAGATACGGGCACATCTGCCAGGTATTGTTGGATCTCGAGCTGCAAATCTATCCCCTCTCCGTTTGATATGCTTAACCTGGAGGGAACCTGATACCCGCTAATAATCTGCATTTCATCAAAGCGGGCCCGATAAATCAGGTCCCCGGAACGATTATAAAACTCGATTTGATGGACCTGTGCTTTATCTTCAGCCAGAAATACTTTTTCAACGATGCCCCACCACCGTTTTTTCAGTATTAGAACATAGCCGGTACCGGAACTTTGCCGGTACAATGATGCGGAGTGATGTTCACGAACTGGTGCACGGCCTGCCAATAACTGAATAATATCGCTGGTTTTAATCGGTATCGAAACGATACGCTGTAAGGTGGCATCCGTAGCCGGAATTTTTTTATATATCGGTTCATTTTGCCGGGCTTCATAATAATAGAACCATTTCCCGTCATTTGCTATTTTCACTGCCGGAAGCCCGGAAATCAACACCACGATGCTTAACTTAACCGTTTCCGATCCGATCCATGCGATTCTTTCATCGATTCTTTTTTTTCCATTTTGCCTGACCTTGATATTCCCGATACCTTTAAAATTCGTCAATTTATCATTTTTGCTGCCCAAGGCAAGGAGTACCATCCGGGCTTGCGCCCTAGCTGCTAAATCGTCAGGTTCAGAAGTCTTGCGGGAAAGACTGCTGCACCCAGCCAACAAAACGGCAACCACAACTATGATTGTTACAGATCGCAGAACATATCGTGCGATTCTCATCAGCTCTTCGTCTCCGGGAAATGGTAGACCTTTTATCTACAAATCATGTTTGGATTGTCAAATAAATAAAAACCACAGGTTTTCAGCCTGTGGCATCCTTGAAAGGGGTTGGGTTTGCTGGATTCGCAACCTATCTGATATGTAACACCGCGGCCCGTCATCATCAGGATCCGGTTGGCTTAAGTTGCCGGATTTTTTCTTCCAGCGCGTCTTTATCCTTTTCTTTAATACTTAATGATTTTTGGTAAAATTTCAAAGCGTTCGTTTTATCGTTCAGTTTCTGATAGACATCGCCCATATGTTCCAGCATTATGGGGTCATCAGGCACTAATTCAACAGCTTTCTTTATATATTTCAAAGCCTTGTCAAATTGTCCCTTTTTATAATAAACCCACCCCAAACTATCTGTAATGTAACCGTCGTTGGGTTTGTATTTTAAAGCTTTTTTGATCAGGCGCTCGGCTTCATCGAGATTCCGCCCTAGATCGGCATAGGTATATCCGAGGTAATTCAATGCATTGGCATGTTTAGGATCGAGAGCGATGACCTTTTGCATGGTTTCAATGGATGCATCTTTTTTATTCCATTTGTCATATACGACGCCCAAGCGAAAGTAGTAGCGAGGATTATCAGGCTCTATTTCAATGGCCTGTTGGATGTGTTCCACGGCTTTTTCGTAATCTTCGGTTTCCTCATAAAAGGTCCCCAGATAGTATCTAAAATCAGGGTTGTCCGGGTCTTTCGCCATGGCTGAACCTAAGAATTTGATCGCTTTTTCATTTTTTTTCTGATCCTGATATATGAAGGCGACATGCACCACGGCATCCTGAAAAAATCTGGACTTCTGTGTAACTTTTTTAAAATGAAATAGTGCCAGATCATTGTTTTTGGTTTCATAATGGGAGATTCCCGCCAGGTGGTGAATATCAGGATTATCCGGCGTGCCTTTCAGCATTCCGTTTATGACAACCAAGGCTTCGTCAAATTTTTTAGAGTCGATGTACAGTTGAATGACGTTGATGATAACTTCAAATTCATTACGACTTCTTAACCCCAGCTTGATCAGGTGTTTTTCGGCCTCCTTTTTCATTCCTTGCTGATGATAATAATATCCGAGTTCCATGGCTGCCCGCACATTGCCGGGATTGCTCCGCAGAATTTCTTCGTAGAGTCCAATAGCTTTCTTGGTTTTTTTCCGGGTTTTGTAAATATCTATAAGTTCAAATCTTGGTTCGGGGCGATCAGGTTTTAATTCAAGTGCTTTACGAAATTCCTTCTCTGCTTCTTTAACTTTGCCCTGTTTGGCGTAAACTCTGCCAAGATAAAAATGTCCGGTATACGATCCGGGAAAATTGACAAGCTCCCGATTGAAGACCTCTGCGGCACGCTCAAGGTCACCGGTTTCCATGTACAGACCGCCCAATAATGAATAAATTCTGGGTTGTTTGGGATCTATGGCAAGTATTTTTTCATATATGGCAATAGCGTCATCGGTTTCTTTGCGAACCTGTTTGATGCCACCGTAGATTATTAGCGATTTTAAATCATTGGGATTTTTTTGCAGCATCCCCTCCAAAACCTCAATGGCTTTTTCATTTTCCCTATTCTGCAAATAAACCGTAGCCAGCTCTCGCTGTAAATAGGAGGAGCCCTCATCAAGTTCAATCGCTTTTTGGAGCAGAACGATGGCCCTGTCCAGATTGCCTTTTTTACGTTGAACCTGAGCCGCGGTGAAGTAGTAATAATGGTTTTCCGGGCCATAAAAGTCATGGGGTTTTGTCTTTGCCGGTGTTGGTTTGGTTGGGTTCATCATGCAACCGACGGCAAAAAAAATAACTAATATTGATATAAATCGTATTATACGAAAGATCTTCATAAGTTAAATAATCCTGCTATACTTTCATTCAGTATAAGAAGCAAAATCGGGGATTTCTTTTTTAAAAAATTCCCGCATCTTTTTAATGATATTTTTCTCCACTTGGCGAACCCGCTCCCTTGAAATCCCGTATCGATCTCCAATTTCCTGCAAGGTAACGGGATTATCAGAAAAAATTCGCAAATCAAATATCTCAATTTCGCGAGGTGTCATTTTTTTTCTGAATTCAGCGATTTTATTATGCAGCAGGGCTTCAATCTCTTTTTTGGAGACTTGGTCTTCGATGGATTCAGCATCGGTGCTTAAAAATTCGATTCGTTCCGTATCTGAATCTTCCTTTAGCGGAGCATCCAGGGAAACATCCCAGCCATCAAGGCGCTGATCCATATCAACAATTTCTCTTTCGGAAACACCCAGTCTTTCCGAAAGGAGTTTGGGCTTCGGTTCAAAACCCAAATCAATTAATTTTTGTTTTTCCTTTTTCAGTTTGAAAAATAATTTACGCTGCCCCTGGGTCGTTCCGATTTTAACCAGGCGCCAGTTGTCCATGATAAACTTTAATATGTATGCTTTTATCCAAAAGGAAGCATAGTAGGAGAATTTGACATTTTTGTAAGGATCAAATTTTTTGACGGCCTGCATCAGCCCGATATTGCCCTCCTGAATAAGATCCAGAAGGTTTTGCATCCAAACTCGCTGAAACTCCAAGGCAATTTTTACTACTAGCCTCAGATTGGAGGTGACCAGCCGATAAGCAGCTTCCTTGTCACCATGTTCTCTAACTTGAATGCCCAGCTCTTTTTCCTGCTCTCTGGTCAGTAACTTGTAATTGCTGATTTCCGCTAAGTAACGTTGAAGTGGATCAAACTTTACCAGGGCTTTATCGGCAGAACTCTCCGTCGACGAGCGCCGGCTTTTCGTTGAAGCCGCCGTATTTTTTACAGCCGGCTTTTTAATTGCTTTCTTTTTTATGGCGGCTTTTTTCTTCATGAATACTGTCCGATTGAGTTGAAAACTTTCACTTTCAAAAATTATACTATCAAACCAGGGTTGGTAAAATCAAAACAAAAGCCGGATACGGCGACAATTTACATATGGACAGAATAAGAGACATATGATATTCAATCAGGTTATGTGCGCCTGTAGCTCAGCTGGATAGAGCAACGGACTTCTAATCCGTAGGCCGCAGGTTCGAATCCTGCCAGGCGTACCAGGCTTAACCTGACGAGCTGACTCCGAGCCAAAGTGAAATCAAAGATTTTGCGGTCTTTAATCTGGATCAGATTGCGACAACTGACTGCTTTAATGTATCTTAGCTTTAATATCCTCCTTACCAACGAATCCACTATACAATAAAATGGAAAAATTTCAATGTATATTTCCGGTAAGAGATAACTTATCCCCTTGGATCGGCTGCGGCGGATTGCAGAGAGATCAATTAAGCTTTTAAGGAATTGCGCCCATGGATGGAATAAATTTGTTCAACCTTATCAAATACGCCGCTGTACTCGTTGCCGCAATGATCATTGGTAATTGGTTTTTGACCGAAGCCAGAAAGGCAAAAACAAATAAAGAACCCTGGCACAAACCCTATGTATCTGTGCCGGGTTTAATCATCCTTGCGGCCCTGAGTCTGCCGCTTATTCTCTTGCTGATCGATGATTAAACGATAAGCGTTAACCACCTCTAACATTTTATAATGTATTTAAAAATCCATTGCCCATAACCCCTTGGGATTCGGCCGTTAATCGGAGGCTTTTAAGCTGTCCTATTAAGCAGGGATGTCAAGGCGAGCACAAATCCGAAATTAACGCGCCCGCCTACGAAACAAATTCTCAACCGAACAGATGGCCATAAAAGGTAAATGGAGGATGAAATCAAGCATGATTCCCAGGGTAATCAAAATATAGACACCTGGAAGCTTTAAGATATAGAAAGGGAGTTTTTTCAAAAAAGTATCACTAAATCGGGACAAATTGATTTGTTATTTTGAGGATCTACTTAATGGTGGTTTTATAGTATTTCACCCCGACGATGAATTCCTCGTTCTTATCAATGGATATTTTCCGGCACCACCGTACCTCTGCCCGATAGCCGTCGTAGATTTCAGCATCAATAGCATCCGGGGAAAAATCTTCCATCATAATGTATATATCGGATCCTGGCTCAATCGAATTGTGGGCCTCAAAGCACATGCCACCCTCGCAATAGTTATACATTTGGGCTTTTGAAAACTGGGCGGAATCCTGATAAGCGTATATGACCGGGGCTTTAAAATCGTATCGCTTATACTCCCTTTTCTCTTCATAACGCGTCATCTATGCCTCCTGTCGCTGGGATTCGGTAGAACAGTTCCCGGTTTTAGATTGAAATAGAGCAGGGAGTAGGTATTATCTGAAAATAAAATTACGCTTTGCGCCCCGATGATAAGAAGAAACCTGCGACAATGCGAAGTAACCGCTCATAGCTAAATAAACTGCTTCTGGCTTAAAAACCGCCTTATATCTAATCAGGTATTATCATCTATAGTAAGGTTTCTGTCAAATAAAAATAATCCGGGCTGAGCGGTTCAACGTTCAGGGTTCCCGGTTGAAGAGCCCTAACCGGTGTATCCTAAGGGGATTTCACATCCATAGAAGCGGCAAGACTGTAGCATCCCATGTTTGATATAGGCCAATCCGGCCATCGCGATGAACATAAGCAATGTCATGGAATTACAACCTCTGAATCCGGAACCCTGAACCGGGCAACATCGGTTTAACTTAAGTTGAGCAAAAGAGGGCCGATATACAGTGTATGTGCAAAGCCAATGGCGACACCTCAATTGAAATGTTTCATGACGGTATCCTGTCTTCAGCGGAGCCGGGATATTGGCATGATGACATCACCCGTTAAAAGACTAAGCTCCAGCGGGCAGAGTCTGCGGTTCGTACAGGTTCAGGACTTAATGGCTTGATGATAAAAAAGATCAACTAACAAATCGGGATAAAAGGAGAAGTCTGATATGGGCACCAATAACATTCTTTTTTTGGAAAATCTGGAATGGTTTGATGAAACCGGCCAGGAACTGGTTCATCGTCTCCCGGAACAGGGATCGGGCGAAATCAAATACGGCGCCCAGTTGACCATCCGGGAAAGCCAGGCCGGCATATTTTATTATAAAGGCAAAGCGGTCGGGGCATTTGGCCCGGGTCGCCATACGCTAAAAACGGCAAACATCCCCTTGCTGACGAAAATAGCCAGTATACCCTGGGCTATGAAAAGTCCACTTCGAGCAGAGGTGTACTTCGTAAATCTGAAGGTTTTCACCAATCTGAAGTGGGGAACTCGTGATCCGGTAGCATTCAAGGATTCCGAGCTGGGTCTCATTCGATTGAGAGCATTTGGTGTTTTTAATCTTCAAGTCGTGCAGCCGGTCTTGTTTATTAACCGTCTGGTGGGAACCCAGGGTATGTATTCAACGGCGGAAATTGAAGAATATTTAAACCGGGTCATCGTCTCCAGATTTAACGATTTTATGGGAGAGACCATCGATTCAATCTTAAATCTGCCCTCCAAATATGATGAGCTTTCAGAGGGCCTTGCCAAGCGTTTACATGAAGATTTCAGCCATTTCGGTATTAACCTGACCCATCTCTACACCAATGCCATCACACCTCCCCCCGAGGTTCAGCAGGCTATTGACGACAGAAGCCGCATGGGTGTTTTCGATGACATGAACAAGCTCATGCAGATGAAAAGCGCCATGGCCATGGAAAAGGCATCAGAAGCTGAGGGAGGCTCCGGTATGGGAATGGGCACCGGGATGGGACTCATGATGCCTGCGATGTTTGCCCAATATTTTGCTGGTGCACTGCCGCAGTCCGAGAAAAAGGAAGGTCAACAGGCCATTTCCTGCCCGGATTGTCACCATTCAATCCCAGCTGACGCTAAATTCTGTCCCCAATGCGGCCATCAGCAACTTGTGTTCAATCAATGTGCCGCCTGCAGCAAAAATCTCACGCCAAACGCCAAGTTTTGCTCACGCTGCGGACATGTTGTGGCAGAGAAAACTCGATCCAAATCCTGTGCCAGCTGTGGTAATGAAAATATGTCAGATTCCATCTACTGTAACGAATGCGGAGAAAAAATGTAAGGAGTCGACGATTAACTTTCTCATCGAACATCAGTGCCCCCAGTGCGGGGCACCTGCTATTTTAGAGGAAACAGACCGCCTGTTTGCCTGTCAATACTGCCGGGTTAATTCGTATTTGATGGCAGATGATTTTTTTCGGTACCTGCTGCCGCATCCACCTGCTGGTAACAAGGATATCGTATATTTCCCCTACTGGCGATTCAAGGGGATGCTCTTTTTCTGTGGACCGTCCGGCATACAGAATCGGTTTGTGGACGTTAGCCATCAGGCCATTGACGCACCCATTTTCCCAATTTCGGTCGGTGTGCGCAGTCAGGCAATGAAGCTTCGTTTTGCAACTGCTGACATGGATGGTAGATTTCTCAAACCCCAGCAGTCTTTTGATAAGTTTCTAAGCAAATTTCAAGAAAGATTCGGAAAATCCCTACCCAAGCCGATTTTGCACCAATCGAACATCGGAGAAACGCTCAGTCTGATCTATTCACCATTTTATCTGACAGATAAATTACATGATGCCATTCTCGACAAACCTTTATCAGCGAAGCTGCCGGATAATTTCAATCTCGATGAGCTCAGCGGGGATCGTCCCCAATGGAACATCCGTTTTGTTTCCACCTTGTGTCCGAACTGTGGATGGAATCTGGAGGGTGAACGCGACGCATTGGTGCTGGGTTGCAAAAACTGCAATTCGACCTGGTACCCGGTGGGTAAAAAACTGAAAGAGTTAAAATTTGCACAATTTCCGGACAAGGGAGACAGTACGATCTATCTACCCTTCTGGCGCATAAATGCCGAAATTTCAGGTATCAACCTTGATTCCTATGCCGACTTGATTGCGGTTGCCAATCTTCCCAGGGTTGTTCAAAGCGGCTGGGAAGACATCCCCTTTCGATATTGGATTCCGGCCTTTAAAGTTCGTCCGAAGGTATTTCTGCAGCTCGCAACCCAAACCACACTTTCCCAACCTCGTGAAAAACTAATATCCGAACTACCTGAGGCCAGGATTTATCCCACCACCTTACCCATCGAAGAAGCCGTTGAATGCCTAAAACTTACGTTGGCCGATTTTATGAAACCGCGTAGAACACTTATGGAGCGGCTCTGTGATATTCAGATTCATGCGAAAAGCTTTTCCCTCATATTCATGCCCTTTAATGAAGGGCACCATGAGTTCATTCAACCGGATTTTCAACTGACGATTAATAAAAACGTATTGGCGCTGTCAAAAAATCTTTAACCTTAGAACCCTCTGAACCTCTGAACCCGTTAGCGGTTAATGATTATCACCGCTTGACACGTCAATGGTTTTTAACTATCGTTTTACGAGCAACTCGTATAATCACCCAAGGTTATTCTCATATGTTACCATCCCAAATGCCCCCGATGAATATTTTGATCGATCAATACCTGAATTATCTACTGGTCGAAAAGGGGCTTTCCAGATCTACTTTGGAATCTTACAGCCGAGATTTGGTCAGGTATCAGGAATTCATTCAAAACAGCGGTGCCCGGGGTATTTCTCAATCCGATACTGCATTGATTCTAAAACATATGATCGCACTGCGAAATGCCGGTTTGGGCGCTCGATCCAGAGCCAGGCACCTGGTGTCGCTAAGGGGCTTTTACCGCTTTGCAGTCCAGGAGAAACTACTCAAACATGATCCCGCCGCACTGGTTGATCTTCCCAAAACCAGCCTTAAACTTCCGGATGTCCTTTCGGTGGAGGAAGTCTCTCAGCTTTTGAGTACACCGGACCCCGCCAAGCCGACCGGTGCAAGAGACGCCGCCATGCTTGAACTTTTGTACGCTGCCGGCCTGAGAGTATCTGAATTGGTCAATCTGAAATTACAGAATATTAATTTGGAAACCGGTTTTGTAAGAGTGTTCGGCAAAGGGTCAAAAGAACGGATCGTTCCCATTGGATTTCATGCCAAAGAAAAGGTCGAGTATTACCTGGAAAATGGGAGAAATACTCTTTTGAAGAATCAGATCAGTCCTTACATCTTTGTCGCTCGGGCGGCAAAACCTCTCACGCGCCAGGGTTTTTGGAAACTACTGCGGCGCTATGGCGACCTGACGCAATTGAACAAAAAAATAACACCCCACAGCTTGAGGCATTCGTTTGCAACCCACCTGCTTGAAGGCGGCGCCGACTTAAGGGCTGTTCAAGTAATGCTCGGGCATGTCGATATTTCAACGACCCAAATATATACCCATGTCACACGAAAGCACCTCAAAGATTTGCATAAGCGCTTTCATCCAAGGGGATAACCCCGAACCATGAATGAACGAACTGCTTGTAGCTGAGATGAGGTGGTGTATCCTATAATTGCATTGACACCAGCCGAATTTTCAGTTAAAGTGGTTGTTTTAATTCAATATATCGAATACTAAAATAAATTTTCATTAAAAAATATCAGGAAATATGAATTGTGCCTTCATTAAAAATGGATGCCAACCCCCTGGGCTGGTGGCAGCCCGCACAAGACCGGCCCGCAACCGGCGATCAGTCGCTATTAGACGCTATTAATCGGGTCACCCATCCCCTTTTTCTGATCAATCATAGCGGCAAATTGGCCGTATCCCCGGAAGGCAATATAACCATTGGAAACCAAAAACCATCCGGGTCCGATGCGCTGCCGCTAATCGGTTATGCGCCGGCCTTGCATCCGAAGGATTTAGGCGATCCACAGTTCAAAGAGACTCATAACCTCCGCTATGCTTATGTGGTCGGCGCCATGGCCAATGGAATTACATCGGTTGAAATGGTCGAAAAAACCGGGCGAAATGGAATGATCGGTTTTTTTGGCGCGGCCGGGCTTTTGCCGGATGAGATTGAGGCTGCCATCGACTTGCTCCAAGACCGCATGGGGTCTAGACCGTATGGTATAAACCTGATTCATAGCCCTACAGATCCGGAGCTTGAAGCAGCCACTGTGGACCTGTATATCAGGCGCGGGATTAAATTGATCAGCGCTTCGGCCTATCTGGATCTTACACTTCCTTTGGTCTATTATCGTGTCAACGGTATCCACCGCGATAACAAGGGCGATGTTATTTGTCCCGGCAAGGTTGTTGCAAAGGTGTCACGGGTCGAGGTCGCCCGAAAATTTCTTTCACCGCCACCGGAAAAATTTTTAAAATTGCTGGTTGACAAAAATCTAATATCTTCTGAACAGGCGGCATTAGCCGCCCTGATTCCGATGGCGGATGATCTGACCGCCGAGGCAGATTCCGGGGGTCATACGGATAATCGTCCGGCCCTGACGCTTTTACCCACAATGCTGGCTCTGCGTGATGAAATCATGGCAAATTATAACTATGTGAATCCGGTACGTATCGGACTGGCCGGCGGTATTGCAACGCCGGAGTCATCCGCAGCCGCTTTTGCCATGGGAGCTGCCTTTGTGCTGACAGGATCGATTAACCAGGCATGCGTCGAATCCGGTACGTCGGATACGGTCCGCCAGATGCTGGCCGAAGCCGAACAAGCAGATGTCATCATGGCACCTTCAGCCGATATGTTCGAGCTTGGGGTTAAGGTTCAGGTGTTAAAACGCGGCACCATGTTTGCATTGCGGGCAGCCAAACTTTATGAGTTGTATTCCCGTTACGACAGTTATGCGGCGATACCAATCAGCCAGCGTGAGATTCTTCAACGGGATATTTTCAGATGCAGCTTTCAGGAGGAATGGGAAAAAACAAAGAATTTTTTCGCGCAAAGGGACCCGAGACAAATACAGATTGCCGAAAATAAGCCCAAACATATGATGGCCCTCGTCTTTCGTTCCTATCTTGGCCGCTCTTCGAACTGGGCAAACAGCGGTGATCCGTCAAGAAGAATCGACTATCAAATATGGTGCGGCCCGTCGATGGGGGCTTTTAACCAATGGGCGAAAGGCACATTTCTTGAAATACGCGAAAATCGCAAAACCGTCACGGTGGCAATGAATCTGATGTACGGTGCGGCTGTAGCCACCCGGATCAATTGGCTTCGTTACCAGGGAGTTGACCTGCCTCGCATGGCGGCGAAATTCTATCCGCTTGAATTATCAAAAATCATGGAATTGCTGGATGAATCGTAATGGCTGCACTCAGTCCTGGAGATGATTTAAAAACCTTTTTCGGAACTCGCTTATGTTTAAAACACGATAGCTAACAGAATTCATTCGGGGGGATTCACTTTCTTTTGGGCCGATGGATGATTCAATAAAATGCTCCTGTCGCACCCGCACTCCGTGAAGATTGATGGAATCAACTGAGACAATGCCTCTATCCCAATATGACAAACCGTGATCGTTGTCATAGCGCACCGCGCGACTACTGATGGTGAGTTGATAATAAATAACCTCTGTCGTTGATTTTTTCGCTGAGTCTGAACTCTTGGAAAAGTAAAAATAAAAATCATGATCCACCAGCCATTGATGCAAATCGACCAGAATCTGTTTTGCCTCTGGAATTGAAAATTTCAGATCTCCCACCAGATGACCTCCGAGGGCCACTGTAAATGCCTCATCAGGATTGTACTGACGCGCATAACCCGACTGTAATCCCCCCAGAGGGTCGGGCGCTAAAAACTCGCGGGACCAGCGTTTCCATCTGGCAAGATTGACACTGAATTTTTTGGACAGCTCTTTGTTGGTGTAAAATTTGATCATGGTATCTGTTTTGGTATTAAATTTATGAAGTAGTTATTAAGTTGTTATATTAACATATCAACTAATTATTTTTAAATCAACCTCTTGAAAATATCTCTCATTAGCACTATAGTAATAAGTTAAAGTTCTCCTGCCAGTTTTCCCAGACAAGAAGCCGGCCGGGAAAGGACCAACTGCGAATGCCTGAACAAAACCCGGTGGCCATCATTGGAATGGGATGTTTATTTCCAAAATCAACCGGTCTAAAAGAATATTGGAAATTGCTCTACCACGGCAGGGATGCCATCACTGAAGTCCCTGAATCACACTGGTCACCTGCCGATTATTATGACACGGATCCGAAAGCTCCGGATCATGTATACTGTAAGCGTGGTGGATTTCTTGAGCCTGTCTCATTTGATCCATCCGAATTCGGCATACCGCCCTCTTCTCTCGAAGCCACCGATACTTCTCAACTATTGGGGCTGCTGGCTGCAAAAATGGCCCTGGAAGATTGCGGATACGGCAACGGTCGGGACTTTGACCGGGATCGCACTTCCGTTATCCTGGGCGTTACCGGAACCCAAGAATTGGTTATTCCGTTAAGTTCGAGACTCGGTCATCCCAAGTGGCGTAAAGCCCTGGAAGATTCAGGAATACCTCCGGCAAAAACCGAAGAAATCATTCAAAAAATTTCCGAATCCTACATCCCCTGGCAGGAAAACTCATTTCCGGGCCTTCTCGGCAATGTGGTGGCCGGCAGAATAAGCAATCGCCTTGATTTAAGGGGTACCAACTGCGTTGTGGACGCCGCCTGTGCAAGTTCGTTTAGTGCCATCCATCTTGCCGCCCTTGAACTGATATCCGGTCGAAGTGACATGGTCGTCACCGGTGGGGTCGACACGCTCAATGACATTTTTATGCACATGTGCTTTTCCAAGACACATACTCTATCCGCCACCGGAGACGCCCGGCCCTTTTCAAAAGATGCCGACGGCACCGTTCTTGGTGAAGGCATCGGGATCCTGGTAAACAGAATATATGCGGTAATCAAAGGACTCGGCTCTTCAAGCGACGGCAAATCGCAAAGCATCTATTCACCCAGCGTTGCAGGCCAAATCAAGGCCTTGCGAGCGGCGTATAAAAATGCCGGAATCAATCCTGCCACCGTCGGGCTGGTCGAAGCCCATGGTACGGGCACCCGGGTAGGCGACAAAGTGGAGTTCAAGGCCCTGAACACGATATTTGAAGAATCCGGCGCCAACGGTAACAAATGTGCCCTGGGTTCCGTCAAATCCATGATCGGTCATACCAAAGCATCCGCCGGTGCCGCCGGTTTGATCAAAGCGACACTCAGCCTTTATCATAAAGTATTACCGCCCACGTTGAAAGCGGAAACACCGGACCCAGATCTGGACATCGAGAACAGTCATTTTTACTTGAATTCATCCACCCGGCCCTGGTTCTCAGGAAATGGCCAACCGCGCCGGGCGGGCGTCAGTGCATTTGGTTTTGGCGGCAGTAATTTTCACATTGTGCTCGAAGAATACCTGCCGGCCAAGGCGGAAATATCCTGGGACGGAAACATTGAAATTATTGCCTTCTCCGCTGAAGGGAAAAATGAATTAATCCGAAGTATCAAAGCGTATCAGGATGATGTGGCCAACGGTTTATCCGCTGATCAGTTTAGGATCAGGGCCGCTGAATCCCGCAAAGATTTTTCAGCCGAGCAATCCCATCGCCTCTTGATGGTTCAAGAACGAGATTCCCAACAATTAGATCTTTGCAACCAAGCATTGACTGCACTGAATTCATCAAACGGGCAAGGTTCTCTGAATCTGAAAAATATCTACATCGGCGGACCTAAAAAAACCGGCAAGCTTGCTTTTGTCTTTCCAGGGCAGGGAAGCCAGTATCTTGGAATGGGACGGGATATTGTCTGCACATTCCCGCAGGCCATGAAGATCCTGGAAGATGCCAATAAAAAGTTTAAAAACCCGACACTTCTCACCGATTTAATTTATCCGCCGACAGCGCATACAACTGAAGAACGGCAAAGACAGGACGAAACCTTAAAAAGGACCGATATTGCCCAACCGGCTATTGGCGCTGTCGGCCTGGCGATGTTGAAAATTCTACAGAAGTTTGCAATTGTCCCTGACGCCACCTGCGGACACAGTTTCGGAGAACTGACGGCGCTGTGCGCCGCCGGATGGATTGATGAACAAGCCTTAACCGAGCTTGCGGTTACCCGCGGTCGCCTAATGGCAGCGGCTGGAGCAAATCCCAATGCACCCGAAGGCGCCATGCTGGCAGTGCAAGCACCACTGGACGAACTGGAAACTCTGATTGAAAATTCAACTCAGAAAGTTGTCATCGCCAACCGCAATAGCCCCTGCCAGGGGGTTTTATCTGGAACGACATCTGCCATAGTCAGTATCGAAAAAATTTGCAGAAAAAAGAAAATTAGTGCCGTTCGGTTGCCGGTTTCGACGGCTTTCCACAGTGAACTGGTTAAAGATGCCGCTGAGCCCTTTTTAGAGATATTAAAAAAAGTGCCCATAAATCCGACTGCCGTCAAAGTATTTTCCAATACAAGCGGAGAAGCCTATCCCTCCGACCCGGATAAAGCCCGAATGCTATTGGGCACCCAATTAGCCCGCCCTGTTGACTTCGTAAAGGAGATTGAAAATCTGTTCAATTCCGGCGTGCGGACATTTGTGGAAATCGGACCCAAATCGGTTATGACCGGTCTGATTTCAGCCATCCTGCAAGATCGCGATTTTGAGGCCATGGCACTGGATGCTTCGATCGGAAAAGGACACGGCATTACAGACCTCGCCAGATTGCTTTGTCGGCTTGCATCCATTGGTTATCCGTTGGCATTAACCGGATGGGAAAACCCGTTATCATCGGTCCGAAAATCGCGCATGAATGTACTTTTGAGCGGCACCAATTACAAAGATCAGAAGTCAGAAAACAGAAATAGTAAGTCGCATGACGGGGTTCAGAGGGCTAAAAGCAGCGGATTGAAAACAGCAGACAGAGATCTAAAGCCGGAAAACATCGAGTACAAAACGGAAGCCATAAACCATTTAAACCCGCAAAACGTTGCAAACGAGTTAAAAAATCCATCCCATCGAAACGATTTTTTAGATCCAAAGAGCAACGTAAGTCCGCCGGCTTCAGTCAACCCTCCACGATCCAAACAATCAAAACCATCCAAACGAATCCATGACAACAAAACCATCATGAATAAAAACGACATCATTCAATCAGAGCTTATCCAGAATGCTTTAAAAGTGGTTTCTCAAGGCTTGCAATCGATGCAAAACCTTCAGTCTGAGACGGCCCGGGCACACCAAAAGTTTTTGGAATCCCAAACCGAGGCCAATCGCACTTTGCAGGAAATGATGAGAAACACCCAGCGCCTAACAGAGAGATCGCTTGGTAGCATCAATATGGAACCGATCCAGGTGGCTTCCAACCCCCAACATCGGTCCGAGTCAACCGATGAACTGCCGCAACAGGAAAATGACATTACCTCCAGGGAGATCGACAATTTTGTAGTCCCTGCAAACCCCGGACTACAGCTGGATACTCACAAAATAATGCCCTCCCCTGTCCAACCCGAATTTCATGAGGGGGCGGCAAACGGGTATTCGCCGGATAGCGCCGGTGGTGATTCTCAAGTTAAAGAGTCCGATCCATCCATACCGGATCAAAAAATAATAGAAACGGTCATGCTGGAAGTGGTCAGCCGGCTGACCGGATATCCGGCGGAGATGCTTGGGCTCAATATGGATATCGAGGCGGAACTGGGTATTGATTCCATCAAAAGGGTGGAAATCCTATCCGCCCTTGAAGAACAAATGCCTGACCTGCCCCCGGTTTCCCCCGAAATCATGGGCAGTCTCAAAACGCTGGGGCAAATTGCTGAATTCTTTGTGGAATCCAATGACGGACAAATATTTAAAAACCGGGCCGATGAGATCATTCAAGACCAACACAATTTAGTTGAGGCAAAATTATTCGACCTCTCCGATAATCCCCAAAACAAAATCCTAGCAACGATGCTGGAAATCGTCAGCGAATTGACCGGCTATCCGGTGGAAATGCTCGGGCTGGACATGGATATCGAGGCGGAGCTGGGTATCGATTCCATCAAAAGGGTGGAAATCCTATCCGCCCTTGAAGAAAAAATGCCTGATCTTCCTTCGGTTTCCCCTGAAAACATGGGAGCACTGAAGACTTTGGGGCAGATATCCGAATATCTCAGCAACTCCACCCTACCCGAAGCTCCGCGGGAACAATCCGGTGTGGCGCAGGTGACAATCTCATCCACCGCTGCCGACCATAGCCCTGAGGGATCTGCCATATCGGTCCAGCCGTTGCCCGATCCGGAGGCGTTACCCGACCCGAATATATTAGAAATTCCCCGAAATGTGGTAAAGTTGGTTAAAGCGCCTGAAGTGTCTACTTCCCCCTTAAAAATCGCCGGCAACAAAACGGTATTTGTGACAGAGGACAACACCAGCTTATCCGAGGACATCACTGAAGAACTGGAAAAAGTCGGTATAAAAACTGCGAAAATCGATCTGAATGGATTGAAACATATAAATCAGTATTCCGAAGCGGCCGGCCTGATAATAATCCAGGCTCCTGAATCTCATAAAATGGAACAAGACCTCAAAGATGCGTTCAGGCTTACCAAACATCTGGCGCCAAACCTGCTGGACACTGCGGATGAGGGCGATGCTTTATTTGCTACCATCAGCCGTATGGACGGCGCCTTTGGTTTCAAGCAGAAAGAGACCATTCATCCCGTGCAGGGTGGACTGGCCGGGCTGGCAAAAACAGCCGCCGTCGAATGGAAAAATGTTTGCTGCCATGCCATCGACATCGCAGCAAACTGCTCGGACCATCGCAAAATTGCGTCGGCAGTTGTAAAGGAAATTCTGGCTCCGGGACCGGTGGAAATCGGCCTTGGTTCGGAATCCCGCTGTACCTTAATCCTGGAGTCCAAACCTTATCCCGCAGGTCAGATAAATCTGGATTCCGACGATGTGATTGTCATCAGCGGCGGCGCGAGGGGAATTACTTCCAGCGCAGCGCTGGCACTTGCAAGACAGGCCAGACTGTGCCTGGTTCTGTTGGGCAGATCGCCGGAACCCGCAGCTGAACCATTGTGGCTGTCAACCCTGGAAGATGAGGCCACGATTAAAAAAGGCATCTTAGAAAACGAATTTAAAGACAAACCGTCGTCGCCGGCTGAAATAGAAAAAGTATATAGAAGCTACATGGCAAATCGCGAAATCAGCCAAAACCTGGCGACAATAAAATCAACCGGAACGGATGTCCATTACTACTCGGTGGACATACGTAATTTTGAAGCCGTCCGCACAATTATTGATGCCATCCGCTTGAATCACGGTCCCATCACCGGCATCATCCACGGTGCCGGCGTGCTGGAAGATCGCCTGATTGTCGATAAAACTCTCGATCAATTTGAACGGGTTTTTGATACCAAAGTCAGGGGAATGAAGAATCTGGTAAAGGCCACGCGCGGTGATTCCTTAAAATATCTGATACTTTTTTCCTCAGTCGCCGCACGATTCGGCAACAAGGGGCAGGCGGATTATGCCATGGCCAATGAGACGATAAACAAGATCGCTCAGGCTGAATCGTCCAAAAGAGATGATTGCCGAGTTATCGCAATCAATTGGGGACCATGGGACGGCGGCATGGTGACACCGGGTTTGAGCCGCGAGTTTGAACGCAAGGGCATCCCTTTAATTCCTCCTGACGAGGGGGCCAGGTCCCTGATCCATGAAATGAGAACAGGTAAAAATGCTGCGGTGGAAGTCGTCATCGGAGCTGGATTAGAAAACCGCAAAGAATTGAAGAGACCCGCACTGGTGAAATCTTCAGCTATCCCTAAAGAACAACAGCTAACCCTATGCTTTGAACGTGAAATCGATATTTCGCAATATCCTGTCTTAAATTCCCATATCATTGACGACAAACCGGTGGTGCCAATTGCGTTGATGATGGAATGGTTTGCCCATGGCGCTCTGCATCAGAACCCCGGGCTGATTCTGCATGGTCTGGATGATACTCACGTTCTAAAAGGAATTCGCCTGGAGCATGAGAAACACCACATCCGTCTGTTTGCCGGTAAGCTCCGAAAAAAGGGTGAGTTTTATGAAGTGGCAGTTGAATTGAGAGGCAGTAAAGCGAGCGGACTAGATGTGATTCATGCTAGATCAAGAGCTATTTTAAGTGATCACCTGGTTGCGGCACCTCCATATCAATTTTCCAAGGCGATGATTGCCGGAGCATATACCAAAAATATCCAGGACGTCTACGATGAGATTCTTTTTCACGGCTTCCAGCTTCGCGGACTGCGTAAAATTGTAAGCTGTTCATCCCGCGGAATGGTAGCCCAAATTTCATCAGCGCCCAGGCCGAAAGAATGGATTTCTTCTCCCTTGAGGGATCGATGGATTGCCGATCCCCTGGTGCTGGATTGTGCCTTTCAGATGGCAATTCTATGGAGCTTTGAAGAAAAAGAAACCGTCTCACTGCCAAGTTACGCGGCTTCATATCGTCAATTTCGGCATCATTTCCCAGCTGAGGGTGTAACAGCGGTGCTGGAGGTGAGTGAAGTTAATCATCACCAAATGCGGGGGAATTTTACATTTTCTGATTCCAATGGTGAGATCGTGGCAAGCCTGACCGGTTATCAGGCGATATTGGATGCATCCCTCATCAAGGCCTTTAAACCACGATATCGGGCTTTAGCCTGAGTCGCGGACAGAGCCACCCCGCCATTTTATCTTTGGCTGAAAGATGGCAATACGAATGCACTAAACGGCTTTTTCAATGTTCTTGTGAATATCTGCCGGAAGGCCGCAAAATTCTGTGGATTCAATGGTTGAAACAAAGCTTTTGCAGGTCTGGCAGTATTTCTTAGGTTTTCCTCGTCCGCTCCAAAGCAGTTTCATTCGATGGGAGATGCCGCATTTCGGACAATCACACTCAACTGTAAGACCATCGCGATTATTCTTCCCAACGTTATAGACACAGCTTTGACCTTCTTCTAAACAAAAGCTATTACTGGTTGCAGGCATTTTCACACCTCTCTTTGGTCTCTACAAATTTTTAGCACTTTTAGGTGGCAAGACTTCCCAAATACTCAAATTAAACTCTCCTAATTCTTGGTTCCGATTTATCCGGGTCTAGATCAACAGAAATCATGTCAAAATAACCTGGCCGACTATTCTATCAACTCTTATTCTTTTTTTTATATTTCCTAATGAGATCGTTGATGGCCTCCTCCAAGAGGACGCCGATGGATTTATCCTCATCAACCGCAAGATGCTTCAAGGCCTTGAGGCAGTTTATATCGAGTCTGGTGGAAAATGTCTTTTTTGGACTCATGCATACAAGGTTACAATATTTTTTTATTTAATTCAAGCAATTTTATTTATTATATATATATATTTTTTTAATTATTTTTTTATATTTATTTAATTAATAAATTATATTTTAAAAAAATAATAAAATAAATACGGTGTTCGTAGCTCTGGTCCTCAATCCTTTAAATTCACTCACAAAGACAGAGCAAGCCATCTTCATCTGAATTCGGCTATTGAAATAATTTTTTTTATTTATTAGGATATTTTGGGTAGATCACCTAAATTGGATCCGCCAGCTTCCGGTTCGTAGAGCCTAGAGTTCGGAGAGAGGCGGAGAATTGCCGATTGAAAATTAAATGATCATTGAATACGAAGGAATAAATCTCCAAAAAGGCTTGAACGTTTTAATCGCACCGACCGTGATCGGTGATGTCGAAATTCAAGATAACGCGAGTATCTGGTAATGAAGCACAAGCGCATCCTTGACGCTATCGTGATAGGAGCGGGACCGGCAGGATCCACAGCGGCATACCTGCTGGCGTCAAAAGGTTTTAAGGTCCTGATTCTCGACAAAGATACCTTCCCCAGAGAAAAACTTTGCGGTGGACTTTTGACATGGAAAACCGTAAAGTTGCTGGAAAATATCTTCCAAACAAATATCGATTTTCTGAAATCTAAACAGATAATCACCTGCAGTAACATTAACTACCGAGTAGTCAGCAGCACCGGCACTTCCTTCAAAAGTCAACTGGATTACCCTTTTCATTTTGTACAACGGACTGCTTATGACTCTTTTTGGCTGCAATTGGCCTGTCAGACCGGCGCTGAATTCAGACCTGGCGAGAAAGTTATCTGCCTTGATTATTTGGATGGGGGGGGAAAAATATCAACTGACAAAGGTGGTGAATTTTTTGGAAGATTCATTTTCGGTGCCGACGGCGCAGTCAGCAAAATGAGAGGTTTGCTGGCCTCAAAGAACTTCGTTCATACGGATTGGAAATCAAATTTAGCCACAGCCTTGGAAGTTTTTGTGCCAAGCCGGCAAACACCCGAGCTGCCGAACTACCCCCATATATACTTTGGCCATATACCCTGGGGATATGCCTGGTGTTTTCCGGGAGAACATTATCGGGTTATAGGCATTTGCGGGTTAAACGCCAAAGCAGGTAGATTACTGAGAAAGGGTTATGAAGCATTCCTGGACTCAATTCACATCCCCAAGGAGCGCATCCCCGCCCCTGATAGCCATGCCTTGCCCTATGGCAACTATCTTACAATTCCTGGATACGGAAACATTTTGCTGATAGGCGATGCCTGCGGTCTGGCAGATCCCCTGCTGGGCGAAGGTATTTATTATGCGCATAAAAGTGCGCAGCTGGCAGCTGAGGCCGTCATACGATCTTATCATGAGCCCTTGTCGGCTTTAAATGGATACGCCCGTCAGCTAAATAGAGTTATCATATCTGAGCTCAAATATGCGCGCATCGGTCGTCAAATCATTTTTTCACTGCCGGGGGCGTGGCCTTATCGAGCGCTGACGTCTCTGCTTAAGATCATGCCCAAAAAGTGTGAAGAGACCATCCAGGGGCAGCGGTCATTTAGATGGTTTCGCCCGGTTGGAACGAAACCCCTGCTATAGCCTGAATACTGCACGGGCCGCAGGTTCCCATCTGTTGCGCTATTAAGGGCTTGCAATCCGCCAAAGGCGGATGACTGCGCCCTTAAGTGCCTTTCAGGTGATAGCCTCCAGCCCGTGCAAAAATCCAGCTACTTCTAGTAAAGAAAACTAAGCATCAAACACCGACATAGATTCCTCTGCCGGATTTTTTGATCTTTCCTTCTTTACTGGCTCTGAAAACAATATTGCGTACTTTTTTATCATCAAAACCAGTCTTTTCTTTCAGGGTGGGAACGTCAACCCCTTTTTTAAATCTTTTGATAATTCTCAATATCTGATCTGTAGCAGTAGCCTGGATGGCCGTTTTTTTTGCCGCTATCTTCTTCACCGGTGCCTTTTTAGTAACTTTCGGTTTTACGGTTTTGCTTGTGACGGTTTTTTTTGCGGCTGCCTTAGAGGCCTTACCGCTTTTATCAACAGCCTTCAGCAGCATTTCCATCTTCTTCTCAACGGCCTTAAACTCTTTTCTCAAAGATAGTAGATCTTTCTTTAAAATAGCCATTTTAGTAGTCCTCCTCGATTAATTTTTATTTACTAATTTTTTAAGATTTTCTTAGTGTCCTTTTTGAAGACCTATCTCTACTATAAATAGTCTATAGTTAAATTACTTTAAAGAAGTAATTTTGTCAAGTATTATGCAGAAAATAAGGTAAAAGAATTTAGTTGATTGGGGCAAATTTCATGATGTTAGTTTATCGATAGCGAAGGTTTGCCTCAGAACGCCGAGTCGACCAGAAACAGTTGCGGTTGGCAACGCAAAGCAATGCTGGATACTAGTTTACTGCTGTTGCAACGTTTTTGTCCAATTCATATGACCCAATTGTATACGTAATGACGAGGTCTGAATCTTTGGGTTTAAAACTTTTTTGCCTTGACAATACCAATTTCAGCGCTAAGGTGGGTTGGTAGACATTGCCATCATGCTGGGTGTTCTGGTAGGTTTTTTCCCCAAGAACGTTATGACAGAAGCGTTGACAATGAAAAAACATAAGGAGGTAATCATGAGAACCATAATCATTTCATTGGCGGTAAATTTTATCTTTTTGGTTATTACAGCTGCCCATGTCACGGCCCATTGTGAGATTCCTTGTGGTATCTATGACGATGAATTGAGGGCGAATTTGATTTATGAGCACTCAATCACCATCGAGAAATCCATGATAAAAATCGCCGAATTGAAAAAGCAAAAGACGGTGAATTACAATCAATTGGTTCGATGGATTTCCAACAAGGAAGAACATGCAACCAGGATTCAGTATACAATTTCCCAATACTTTATGACTCAGCGTATACGACCGGACGCAGAAAAGTACCCTGATAAGCTATCCTTGCTGCACAAAATGCTTCAGGTGGCGATGAAATGCAAGCAGAGCATCGATCCTGCGAATGTCCAATCCTTGCGCTCGCTATTAAAAGAGTTTGAAATTCTGTACTTTGGTCATAGTCTACGTTAAAAGTTTTAAAAAATACCTGTCCCGACTCGCTATTCTGGCAAAAAAGTTCCTATTGCTACTTGCCTTGCTTTGTCCATTAAGGTATAAGTACAAATTTATGGTTAAATAGAGCCAGCTAACCGGTTAGCTAGTGCCCGTCCATAAATCGGTTAAAATCAGTTCGGGCACTCAGTAGTGTTTCCAATCCAGAAATGCGGATTTTTGTCCAAGATCGAGGAAATCAAGCGTTTGTGCGGAGACGTAGCTGGCTACGTCGCACAATCAAACGCGCCGATTGACGACGAGATTGGGCAAAAAGACCATTTATGGATGGAAACTAGCTAAGTTTATATATCATCCCTGACGTTGAAACATTGGGGTTAGTTGAAATTATTGTTACCGATGAGTCAAAAAGAACCAATAGCTGTCGTCGGGATGGCCGGGTTGTTTCCCGGAGCCGCTAACATTGAGATTTTCTGGCAAAACATCCTTGAGGGGATGGATACTTGCGGTGAGGTACATCCTGATCGCTGGCGCATCGCCACTGACACGATGTATCATCCGGAACCCCAAGCGGATAAAGCATATTCAAAGCGATGCTGTCTCATAACTGATTTTAAATTTGATCCTGCCGGTATTGCAATCGACCCAAGTCTGTTGGCTGCACTCGACCCGCTTTATCACATTGTCTTGCAGGTCGGCAAAGAAGCCATTAAAGACATTCGGGCATCATCGATAAACCGCCGACGCACCGGTGTGATTCTGGCTGCCATTGCATTGCCGACAGACGCGACTTCTGAGATTACCACCCAGATTTTGGGCTCCGCCTTTGAAGAAAAATTATTTGATGAATGGACTCAGGACAAATTTAAGACCGATTTAACATATTTCTCCCGTGCTCACTATCTGTCGGGCAGGGTAACAAGCCTGCCCGGCGCTATTCTGGCCAAAGCCTTTGGTCTTGGCGGCGGAACTTACACCCTCGACGCCGCTTGCGCGTCTTCCCTCTATGCAGTCAAGTTGGCCTGTGATGAATTACATGCTCATCGTACGGATGCCATGCTGGCTGGCGGCGTTTCAAGACCCAATTGCCTGTTTACCCAGGTCGGCTTCAGCCAGTTAAAAGCATTGTCCCCCTCCGGGCGCTGCGCCCCCTTTGATGAAGGTGCCGATGGACTTGTTGTCGGAGAAGGTGCCGGCATAATGGTTTTAAAACGTCTGGCGGATGCCCTGCGCGATCGTGATCCGATCTTCGGTTTGATTCATGGCGTTGGTCTTTCCAATGATATGGGGGGAAATTTGCTTGCTCCGGAAAGTGATGGCCAGATACGCGCCATGGCTGGCGCCTATGAATCCTGTGGTTGGTCTCCCCACGATATCGATTTAATTGAGTGCCATGGCGCCGGAACGCCTTTGGGAGACCTGACTGAGCTCCACAGTTTGAAAAAATTGTGGGGAGAATCCGGCTGGGTAAAAAATCAGTGCGCCATAGGTTCAGTCAAAGGTATGATCGGCCACCTGTTAACCGCAGCAGCAGCTGCTGGTATGATTAAGACACTGCTAGCATTGCACCATAAAATTTTACCATCTTCATTAAATTTCAATACCCCTCCCCGGCACAGCCCTTTATTTAACAGTCCATTTCGCGTGCAAACGCAGTCTGAAACCTGGCAGCGCAGGAAAGAAGATCGCCCGCGACGTGCGGCTGTGAGTGCCTTTGGTTTTGGCGGCATAAACGCCCATTTATTGCTGGAAGAATGGGATTCAAACTCGGAAAACGACAAGCGGCCTCCGGCCCGGAGGGGCCATAAGAGCCTACGCCCCGGAGGGAAGTCGGACGGTAAGCCGGCAGGAATTTTAAACTTACAAGGCCGAAAATTGAAAGTGGAAAGTACAAAAGAAAAGTCCACTTTAACTCACTCTTTAACTCTAAATTCAAAATTTAAAATTCAAAATTCCGAAATCGCTATCATCGGTATGGCAACAGTTTTTGGTTCGTTAACCTCTTTGCGCGAATTCCAGGAACTGATTTTTAACGGTAAAACCAATATAAAACCACGGCCCGGCCATCGTTGGAAGGGATGCGATCGGGCAGCCAATCGGGTGCTCCATAGTCGATCGTTAATCGGAGGATTCTGCGGCGATGTATCCATTGCTGCCGGTGAGTTTCATATCCCGCCCAAAGAAATCCCTGATATCCTCCCTCAGCAGCTCCTTATGCTGAAAGTCGCTGCGGCAGCCATGCGGGATGCCGGATTTGCATTGAGAGAAAAACGGCCGGACATGGGAGCCCTTATCGGCATTGATTTTGATTTCGAAGCCGCCAATTTTTCTTTGCGCTGGTATCTCTCCAATTTGATTGACCGATGGGCAGAAAAATTCGGATGGAATCGCCAAAATGGCGAGAATTACACATGGCTGGAATCATTGCAAGACGCCTGCAACCCGCCTCTCACCGCGAACCGTACATTAGGCGCTTTAGGCGGCATCGTCGCCAGCCGGATCGCCCGGGAGTTTCGCCTCGGCGGCCCAAGTTTCGTAGTATCCTGTGAAGAGGCCTCCGGATTAAAGGCACTTGATATCGGCGCAAGAGCTCTACAGCAAAATGAGGCCGACGCATTTATAGTGGGGGCTGTGGATTTAAGCGGTGATGTCCGCAACATTATTTTGACACACCGGGCAAGAGCCTTTTCACAGGTTCAGAGCATCCGCCCCTTTGATCGTTCTGCAGACGGGACTCTGCCGGGCGAAGGAGCGGCAGCACTGGTCATCAAACGGCTTGATCGCGCAATTGCCGACGGTGACAGGGTATATGCCGTAATTAAAGGAATCGGCAGCGCAAGCGGCGGCGGCGTTGACACAAATCTGCCTTCCAAAGAAGCCTATGTTCGCTCTCTTAAACGCTGCTGCCGGGAAGCCGATATTGCGCCCTCGGCGATTGGATTAATGGAAGCACACGGCAGTGGCCATCCTGCAGAAGATGACCTTGAAACCCTGGCCCTGCATGAATTCATGGGGAATCAAGATGCTCCCTGTGCCATTGGATCGATTAAGGCCAATATCGGACACACCGGTGCTGCAGCCGCTTTGGCTTCCGTGGTCAAAGCCGGATTGAGCCTTTATCATGAAATTATCCCTCCGTTGACAAACTTCACGACGCCTCAAAATTTGCTCTGGCATCAGAATAAGTTCCACTTCCCTGCCTATCCCCAGTTCTGGCTCAGAGATCGCAAGGACGGTGTACGCAACGCCATGGTCGGATCCATGACAGCCGACGGCAATTGCATGCATGTTATGCTTGCAGGGTTTGATTACGAGTCGGAAACTAAAGTTACCAATGATGTCATTCAAAAGATTCGGCAGGAGAGAAAAAAACCACAGGGATTTCAGCGTTTAGGGCTCTTTGCCGTTGAGGGAAAGAGTAGAAAGTCCTTGCTTTGCGGTCTGGACGCACTCAAGCAGCATGTTGAAAGGCACCTCGCTGGCCACAGCAAAGATGATCGTAATGTCCGAGGTGCCCCCGTCGAAGCGGCCGCCCGCGCATGGTATCTTAAAAATGGTGTCAATCCAAAGTGTCCATATGCTCTTTCAATTGTTGCAGATGATTTGTCCCAACTTAAAGACCGGATTGCTGAAGCCCGGCAGTCGGTGGTATCGGCTAGCCCTCAGACCCTATCGAGAAGGAGCAGTATCAACTATACGCCAAATCCTTTAGGTCAGACAGGGGAACTGGCCTTTGTCTTTCCGGGTTCGGGCAGCCATTATTTGAACATGGGTCGGGATATCGGGGTGCATTGGCCGGAGATATTACACAGCATGGATGCGCGAACCCTGCAATTGAAGGCCCAGCTGTTACCGCAATTTTTTGTCCCCTGGCGGGTTTCGTGGGAACCGGGTTGGCAAAAATCAGCCTATGAGAAAATTATATCCGATCCTCTGACAATGATCTTCGGCCAGGTGGTTCATGGATCTGTGGTGGCCGAATTGATGGCGCATTTCAGCATCGTACCTTCAGCCGTAATCGGCTATAGCCTGGGTGAGTCGGCAGGTTATTTCGCCATGGGTGTGTGGCCCGAACGTGGTGAAATGCTGCAGCGTATGAGAAAAACCGATCTATTTTCCACTGAACTAGCCGGTCCCTGTAATGCGGCCCGCAAGGTATGGACTATCACTCCTGATGAAGATGTCGACTGGTGCGTGGCGGTAGTGAACCGCGCGGCGGATTTGGTCCGCCGGATTGCCGGCCGATATGCAACCACCCGCCTGCTAATCATAAACACGCCCGATGAATGCGTTATTGGCGGACGCAGGCAGGATGTCCGGGCCGCTATAAAAGAACTCAAATGCGAGGCCATTTATCTGGACGGTGTCGTTACGGTGCATTGTGACGCCCTAAGGCCGGTTATGGATGACTACCGGGATTTGCATGTTTTCCCTACCTATCAACCGGAAGACATCCGCTTTTACAGCTGCGCCCTCGGCCGTACGATAAACTTGACAGCAAAAAATGCTGCCGACTCGATCCTTAACCAGGCATTGCACGGTTTTGATTTTACGGCCACGGTGCATCAGGCCTACCGGGACGGCGTAAGGGTATTTCTGGAGATGGGGCCCTATTCTTCCTGTACCCGCATGATCGACAGTATCCTGCAGGACAAACCTCATCTGGCGCTTTCAGCCTGTATCCGGGGAGAAGATGACTACACCACCATCGTTAAGGTTCTGGCTGCGTTAATCGCTGAGCGGGTGCCGGTTGATCTTGAAAAGCTTTACGGCCACAGATCGTATCCTCCGGCGATGATTGAACCGGCCGACGAATACTCGCAAAACCAGATAACGGTGGTAGTCGGCGGAAGAACGCTCTCCCCTGCCCTGCCGTATGCAGAAGATAGAAGACAGAGAACAGAGGACAGAGGGCAGAGGACAGATGTCATCGATACCCGATTTCCGGATATGATCGAATCTGCCGACAAAATCGCCAAAACCACCGCCGAAGCCCATCAAAAGTTCCTGGAATTCTCCAATGAACTCACCCAGGGTTACGGCAAGACCTTTGCCCTGCAAACCAAACTCTTGGAACTTGCTATGCAGCAGGCCGAAGAGTCAATTCCGCCTTCCCTGCGGGACGTAGGCCCCAATGACCCCTATGGGCCGGAGGCCGCCTTGCGCCTTCCGAATTCCGAATTCTCCACACTGCCTTCCAGCCCCAGCATCGCCTACTCCCGCCGGGACTGCCTTGAATTTGCCACAGGTTCCGTCGCCAGGGTACTGGGACCCGAGTTTGCCGTGGTTGACGCTTATCCGGCCAGAGTACGGTTACCTGATGAACCCCTGATGTTAGTAGATCGCATCCTGTCGGTTGAAGGCAATAAAGGATCCTTGGGTCCCGGACGTATTGTCACCGAACATGATGTATTGCCGGGAGCTTGGTACCTGGACGGCGGACATGCCCCCGTTTGTATATCCGTTGAAGCCGGTCAGGCTGATCTGTTTCTGTGTGCATATCTGGGCATCGACTTGGCGGTTAAAGGCGAAAGAACATACCGGCTGCTGGATGCCGCCGTTGAATTTCACCGTGAAATGCCCCTCCCCGGTGAAACCATTCGTTATGAAATTGAAATTGAAAAATTCATCCGTCAGGGAGATACGTACTTATTTCTGTTCTGCTTCAACGGTTTTATCGACGACACACCCCTGATCACCATGACCGACGGTTGTGCCGGATTCTTCACCGAAGAAGAAGTCAAAAATTCCGGTGGCATCATATCAACCGACGATGACACTGAACCCGTTGCCGGCAAAAAGACTTCCGACTGGAAACCACTGGTGACAATGAAAAAAGAAAGTTATGATGATTCGGCGCTAGCGGCGCTTCGCACCGGCAATGCGGCCGGATGTTTCGGTAATCTTTTTGCGGGAATCACCCTGCCTGTCTCACTCAGACTTCCCGCAGGCCGCATGAAATTGATCGACCGTATCATCAATCTGGATCCTACGGGTGGGCGATACGGCCTGGGACATATTCAGGCACAAGCTGATATTCATGCCGAGGACTGGTTTTTAACTTGTCATTTCGTAGATGACATGGTTATGCCGGGAACCCTGATGTATGAATGCTGCGCCCACACCCTGCGAGTATTAATGCAGCGTATGGGCTGGGTAACGGACAATCCGGCAGTTTTTTACCAGCCCCTAATCGGTGTGCAAAGCATCCTGAAGTGCCGTGGACCGGTAACACCTGAAACCCGTCATGTCGTCTATGAGGTCGAAATCAAGGAAATCGGCTATCGGCCACAGCCCTACGTTATCGCAGATGCACATATGTATGCGGACGGGGATCGGATCGTGCGGTTTAAGGATATGTCCCTGCAGATGAGCGGCATCACAAGAGAAGAAATCGAGGCGTTTTGGGATAGGAAAGCGAAGACAATCGATAGGCAGGAGCCCTCGATCAAGCGCCCCGCTGTTTTTGAACGTAGCCACATCCTTGAAATCGCAATCGGAAGTCCTTCCAAAGCATTTGGTGAGCGCTATAAACCCTTCGATCGCGACAGGTTTATCGCCCGGCTGCCGGGCCCCCCTTTTATGTTCATCGACAGGATAACACGGGTTGAACCCGAACCCTGGGTAGTCAAACCAAATGGCTGGATCGAAGCCGAATATGACGTCCCCCCGGAAGCCTGGTATTTCAGAGCCGAACGCGCACCGACGGCGCCCATCAGCATTATCCTGGAAATTGCCCTCCAGCCCTGCGGTTGGCTGGCGGCATATATGGGATCGGCCCTAAAGAGCGACAAGGACCTGCGCTTCAGAAATCTCGGCGGCCGGGCGACCCTTTATGGCGAACTTACGCCGGATGTAAAGACCGTGTCCGTCAAAACACGGCTAACCAAAGCTGCCGAGGCCGGTGACATGATCATCGAGCATTTTGATTTCGAAGTATGGCATCGAGATCAAAAAATATATGCCGGCAAAACCGACTTCGGGTTTTTTACCGTTGAAACCCTGGCTGTCCAGGAAGGCATCCGTGATGCGGACCAAAAGGCCTATACACCCATCGGGGCAGAGATGCAGCGCAGCCAAACTTACGAGTTCAGTGACCGATCCCCGATATCGCCGCAGGATCCGGAATGGGAGCCGTGCCGCGGGTTGGCCCTGCCGGCCAGGGCTATTCGAATGATCGATCGGATCGAAGCCTATATACCCGACGGCGGCCCGATGGGTTTGGGATTTATACGGGGCACCAAGACCGTCGACCCACGGGAATGGTTCTTTGATGCCCATTTTTATCAGGATCCGGTGTTGCCGGGTTCACTGGGAATTGAATCTTTCATTCAGGTACTCAAGTATATAGCCCGGCAACGCTGGCCGCACCTGACTGACAGCCACAGGTTCAGCCTGCAGAGGGAAAAACCCCACAACTGGACCTATCGCGGCCAGATTTTACCTAAAAGCCGGTTGGTCACGGTTGAAGCTGTGGTTACCGAGGTTGCAGAGCAACCCTTTCCAACATTAACCGCCACAGGCTATCTGAAAGTGGATGGGCTATACATTTACGAGATGGAAAACTTTGGTATTACCCTAGTGACTATTTAGCGAACAACCCGCAGCGTTTTGCGCTTTGATGATTTAAATTTACAGCGATTAGAAAACCACGGACTGTATGATATGCTTTATTCGAGAGTCTACATCGATGCCATCGGCTATGAGCTGCCGCCGAATGTCGTCACTTCAGAGGATCTGGAACAACGCCTGGAACCACTTTACAAAGCACTCCATTTCCAGAAGGGACAACTGGAGGCGATCACCGGTATCCGGGAACGCCGTTTCTGGGATCCGGGATTCAAAATGCATGAAGGCGCCATAAGGGCCGGCCAAAAAGCACTGGACGCTTCCGGTATTTCAGCCGCTGAGGTCGGCCTGCTTATTTATGGTGGTGTCTGCCGGGATAATTTAGAACCTGCCACTGCCTGCGCCGTTTCCGACGGCCTGGGATTGGGTCCTGAAACTCAGCTATATGATGTTTCCAATGCTTGTCTGGGTATTTTAAATGGAATGGTCCAGGTTGCCAATGCCATCGAACTCGGACAAATCCGGGCCGGGCTTGTCGTTTCCTGCGAATCCGCCCGCCAGATTATGGATACAGCCATTGAACGGCTCCTGAAAACCGCAAATATGGATGTTTTTAAAAAAACCATTGCAACGCTGACCGGTGGTTCCGGGGCCATAGCGGTTCTCCTGACGGACGGATCTCTTTCCACCTCCGGTCACCGCATCCTGGGAGCGGTTGCCAGAAACGCCGCATCATTTCATAAGCTTTGCGTATGGGGACCGGATACAGGGATTCCCGCAAGCGGGTTACATATCATGGAGACCGATTCAGTCGGTGTTCTGAAAAACGGCGTAACCCTGGGAATTGAAACCTTCGCGGCCTTTCGCGAGGAACTGTCCTGGACCGCTGACCAGCCGGATAAGATTATTTGTCACCAGGTGGGAGCCGCCCATCAGCAGACGATTCTCAACGCCATCGGAATGCCCTGCTCCAGGGATTTTACGTCATTCCAGTATCTGGGCAACATCGGAACGGTTTCCTTACCGATCACTGCCGCAATTGCGGATGAAAGAGAATTTCTACAGCTCGGTGATTTGGTCGGATTCCTGGGAATCGGCAGTGGCCTCAATTGTTTGATGCTGGGAATGCGGTGGTAGAAAAGGCAGAGTTCAGATGACAGAGGACGGAAAAAAGATGAACGTTCGATGCTCATCTTTCAAAACAACCCTGTATGGGATAAATGAAACCTGTGTATGTTTGCAAAACAACACAGCGCTAATGACTATAATTAGAAGCAATGAATCATCAACGATTAAAACGAAATTAACCGTCTTAACCATCTAAACGATCTAAACTATTCAAAACCGTTGAAAAGAAAACCCATCAATATATCAGATTTCCAGCATCTGTATCCGTTCACCTCCCATTACCTGAATTTTAACGGTCTTCAATATCATTATATCGACGAAGGTCAAGGTGACCCGGTTGTCATGGTTCATGGTAATCCGACCTGGTCTTTCTACTTTCGAGAACTGATCAAGGGATTGCGCGACGGCTATCGCTGCATAGTGCCCGATCACATCGGATGCGGACTATCGGACAAGCCCGGATCCGTCCGTTATGCTTACAGACTCCGAGATCGGGTCGACGACCTGGAAAACCTGCTGGATAACTTGAAAATCGACAAAAGAATTACCCTGGTTCTTCACGACTGGGGCGGAATGATCGGTATGGCCTATGCAGTCAGGCATCCTGAAAAAATAAGCCGGATAGTCGTGATGAATACAGCCGCCTTTTTGCCGCCTCCAGCGAAGCGAATTCCCTGGCGTCTGAGCCTGATTCGCAGTTGCGGACCTCTGGCAACCCTGGCAGTTCTCGGCTTCAATCTATTTGCAGTGGGCGCCCTCCACATGGCCTCTGATAAAGGACTTTCCGCCGAGGTCAAAAAAGGGCTGACAGCACCCTATAACTGCTGGAAGAATCGTATTGCTACCTTAAAGTTCGTTCAGGATATTCCGCTGGCAGAAACAGATCCAAGTTACCGGCTGGTAAGACAGGTCGACGAACAACTGCAGACGTTATCTACATTACCCATGTTGATTTGCTGGGGAGAACACGATTTTGTATTTGACAATGATTACCTGTCTGAATGGCATCGCCGCTTTCCGAAGGCCGAGGTTCATCGATTCCCGGATGCAGGCCACTATGTGTTTGAAGATGTACCTGAAAAAATTATTTCGCTGACAAAAACTTTTTTGAAACAGAATCCGCTCTGAATTCGGACCATATCATCCATAGCTAAAATATGGTATTAACTTTCAAAATTAAAAGCGATTGCATAAAAATGGGACAATCAGAATCCAGTAACCGGTAGATAGTATCGAGTATCGAGCATCCAGTATCGAGTATCCAGCATCCAGTATCGAGTATCCAGCATCGAGTATCGATTATCCAGCATCGAGCATCAAGCAGCCAGTAATGACGAGATTTGGGATAATAATAGTTTGAGCAAACTGTCCCCAAATAACAACACCTACGTTAATATCGCCACTTATCTGAAACGGGCGGCTAAAACCCAACCGTATAAGCGGGCAGTGGTCTCTCCGGCGGATCGGGATAAAAAGGGCCGTATTTCCTATTCACATCTGACATTTTTGCAGCTCGATCAGGAATCGGATGGTGTGGCTCGCGGTCTGACGTCAGCCGGTGTCACCCGTGGCACCCGAACCGTTCTGATGGTTAAACCGAGCCTGGACTTTTTTGTCATTATATTTGCCCTTTTCAAAACCGGGGCCGTGCCGGTGGTGGTGGATCCCGGAATGGGAATTCAGCGCATGGTGGATTGTTTTAAATCAAGTCGTCCCGAGGCATTCATCGGCATCCCCCTGGCTCACATCGTTCGAACTGTTTACCCTGGATTTTTTAAAACCGTTAAAACCTGGATCACGGTGGGTCGACGCTGGTTCTGGGGAGGCCTCACATTAGAGCAACTCCGACGATCGCCCGGCATTTCTTATACCTGTGCCGAAACCGGCCGGGATGATATGGCGGCCGTCCTTTTTACAACCGGCAGCACCGGACCGGCAAAAGGGGCCGTTTACTCCCATGGCAATTTCGATGCTCAGCTCAGACAAATTCAAACCCATCTGAATATGTCATCAGACGAAATTGATTTATCCACCTTTCCCCTTTTCGCCCTCTTTTATCCAGCCCTCGGAGTCACTTCGGTCATCCCCGACATGGACCCCACCCGGCCGGCCCGCGTAAACCCCGAGCGGATCATCGAGGCAATTCAAAACCTGGGCGTAACCAACATGTTCGCCTCACCGGCACTGTTAAACCGCGTCGGCCGCTACGGCAAACAAAATGGGGTAAAACTGCCATCGCTGAAGCGCGTTATTTCGGCTGGGGCGCCGGTATCAGCAGATAATATCGAGCGCTTCAGCGCCTTGTTGGACGATGATGCGGAAATTCACACACCCTATGGGGCTACTGAAGCGGTACCGATTATTTCGATTAAAAGTAGGGAGATCCTGGCGGAAACCAGGACACTCACGGAAAAAGGATACGGCATCTGCATCGGACGACCGATTAACAATATTGACATTCGAATTATACGGATCGGGGACGATCCCATAGAAAGATGGACCGATGACCTGATGGTCCCCCAGGGTGAAATAGGCGAAATCACGGTGAAAGGGGCCCTGGTCAGCCGCCGGTATTTCGAAAACTCTGATGCCGATGCGCTTGCCAAGATAAAAGAAGGCCATGAAATCCGGCACCGTATGGGAGATTTGGGCAGGCTGGATCAAAAGGGCCGCCTCTGGTTTTTCGGTCGCAAGAGCCATCGCGTCATTACCGCAAAGGAAACCCTTTTTACCATACCCTGTGAGGCCATTTTCAACAATCATCCCTGCGTATTTCGCAGTGCGCTCGTGGGTGTCGGCCCCCGGCAGCAACAAAAACCGCTGATTATCATTGAGCTTGAGAAGACGGCAAGGCGCATCGACATCCCAAGATTGACGCATGAGCTGCTCGAAATAGCGGCAACCAATGCCTTGACCAAAAACATCGAATCTGTTTTATTTCACAAAGCCTTTCCCGTGGATATTCGCCACAATTCGAAAATCTTTCCAACAGTGTCCGATAAAGCAGCATCCGGAACCAGGGTTTTAGTAACCGGCGGTGGTGGTTTTCTCGGCAGCGCGATCAGCGCGCGCCTGGTTGAGCGAGGAGATGCGGTTTGCAGTCTGTCTCGTGGCAATTACCCAAAGCATGCGGCCATGGGCGTTGACCAGATCCGGGGCGATATCGCGGATCGGCAAACCGTCGAAACTGCCTGTGCCGGAGTGGAACTGGTATTTCACGTCGCAGCCAAACCACCGCCCTGGGGAAAATACAGGGATTATTATAAAACCAATGTTATCGGCACCCAAAACGTTATTGACGGGTGCATCCGCAACAACATTTCAAGGCTGGTATATACCAGCACACCCAGTGTTGTTTTTGATGGCACCGATTTGCAGGGCGTGGACGAATCGGTCCCCTACCCCGCCAAGTTTAATGCCTTCTATCCGCAAACCAAAGCAATTGCCGAGCAGCTGGTAGTGAAGACAAGCGGCAAGCGTTTGCGCGTTGTGGTATTAAGGCCCCATCAAATATGGGGTCCGGGCGATCCCCACTTTGCACCGCGACTCATCGCCCGGGCAAAAAAATTGAAACGAATCGGCAATGGTAAAAATCTGGTCGATACGACCTATATCGATAACGCCGTGGACGCCCACCTACTGGCTGCCGATACTCTAGAAAAAAATCCTGAAATTTCCGGCAACGTCTATTTTATTAGCCAGTCAGAGCCGATACCGGTCTGGGACATGGTCGATGCCATCCTGGCAGCCGCCGGACTTCCACCGGTAAAAGGCGCCATCTCGTATAAAACGGCCTGGACCATCGGCGCTGTCATGGAATTTTTCTACCGTACCTTTCAATTACCCGGTGAACCTCAAATGACTCGATTTCTTGCCGAAGCGGTTGCCAAATCCCACTGGTTTGATATAAGTGCCGCAAAAAAAGATCTGGGATATAAACCGAAAGTGTCAATGCAAGAAGGACTGCGCAGACTTGAAGATTGGCTCAAAACGAGTCATGTAAAAGGAGTTAAAAAATGAAGTTGACCGATCTTGCATCTGAAGAAGCTTGGGTGGAATTGGAAGAAGAAATCAATAAACGATCCGGGTTGGATGCCAA
>CALZJV010000027.1 GCA_945787595.1 uncultured Desulfobacterales bacterium
TTTCCGATCGGCTATGGCCCACAAAATCAGGGGAGGGTTAGATGAACGCAATAAGCTGATCGTCTGGGACCATAAATTTTCCAGCACTTCACTGCTAAAGCATTTGGGGCGGAAGCTCAAAAACGGAATCGATGGGTATTGCCTGTGGGGCCTGTGGGATAAACCTGAATCACCCGTAAAAGCTAACATGACTTATAAATTCCCGAATTTTTCCGTAAACCTGGTCCTGTCCGATCTGCCCATTCCGGTGGCTCCCTTTCGATCCGTTCAAAACGCGGTAAATGCCTTTGCGACCGAGTCCTTTATGGACGAGATGGCCCATATGGCCGGAAAAGACCCCCTTAACTTTCGTCTGGAAAGTCTGACGGATGACAAGCGGGCCAGTCGGGTTCTGGAAAGTGTGGCCCTTAACTCGAACTGGGGCAAACCCATGCCGAAAGGATGGGGCCGCGGCATTGCCCAGCACCGCAGTTTCGGCACTACCATCGCGGAAGTGGCGGAGGTCTCAGTGGACGCGAAGAGTGGAAGAATTCAGGTTCACCGGATTGATGTGGCTGTCGACTGCGGTCCGGTGGTCAATCCGGATCCCCTGGAGGCTCAGATACAGGGCGCTGTCGCCTTAGGCGTGAGCACCACCCTGTTCGAGGAGGTGCAGTTTGCCAATGGCGGTGTGGCATCAGCGAATTTTGATGATTACCGCATCGCTCGAATGAGTGAGACACCTGATGTTTACGTTCATATCGTGAAAAGCAATGAGGATATCGGTGGCATTGGTGAACCCGGTATCATGCCGTTAGCCCCTGCTGTGGCCAATGCGGTCTTCAACGCCACGGGAAAGCGGATAAGGCGCATTCCGTTGACTCCCGAAAGAGTCCTGGCGACGCTCAAGCAAGCATGAGGTTAACGCCAGGCGAGGTGATCGATTACTGGAGATTTCATTACTCGGGTATGAAAAAAGCGGTTCCAGCAATTTTCTGGAACCGCTTACTTTTTTGTAGTTGGTGTCGACGGTCGGGATTTTTAGATATTTGATGATAACAAGACGTTGGTTAATTAAATGTGGGTTTGTGTGAGTTTATACGAGTTTTTTACGTTCCTGGACGCATAATCGCATATCAACTGCATAAAATCCAATATTTCTTAAAACACTTATGTTACCCCAAAAATGGCGACGCTAATCTTGAAAATCGACGCCATTTTTACATTTCTTCTCAAACTATCGATTATTTACAGTGGCCAAACCTCTAAAAATGACCCTCTAAAAATGGAAAGACGGACCCATTATGAATTAGCAAAAGTTGGCATTTACCAATCTATGCCGTACTTTAGACGATCGAAAGAATCAGGTTTATAGAGGTTGGTTTTATTTAGATCATCATATATACCTGCAGGAGTGCAGCGTAAAACTAGATTATTATTGCTTGTCTGGATCGCAATCAACTTTCCGCTATTGGATATCTTCGCCTCTATGATATCACCATTTATTTCGCCAAGAGAAACTACAATATTCCCATACCGATCCCGTAAGTGTAACGTATTAGGGTCATCCCTCCCACGACCTCTAAGGACAGTCAGGATGTATTTTCCATCAGGCAGGTATTTTATAAATCTATCCAAGTCTATCGAATTGAGCCTTTCACCTTGCAAGTTGAACAATGCGCCTGTTTTGGTATTAAAAACAATATCACCGTCGGGCGATACAAGAGGTGAAAAGGAACCAGATTCGCCAAGTGAACTCCATGTGTAGCGCACTTTTCCGTTCCTATCCCACACACCAACCTGACCGCTTGTGCTAGCAGCTAAAAAACCATCACCATTTGGTAACCACAATATATAATGAAGATAAATTTCATTGTCCTTAATCACAGTAGGATTCTTTTGAGCTTCAAAATCAAATACGCTTAGCTCATTTCCGTTTGCAACAAGAAGCCTACGGCTATCAGGGGAAAAACTAACATTAACATTGTAATAATCTTGTATATTCATCTCGAGGGGGGATTTTTTTCTGCTCCGATCTAATATCAATATCTTACTCTCCGATTGAACGAAAATTCGCTTTCCGTTGGGAGAAAATTTAATCCTTGAAATAGGTTCTCCCTTAATAGTTGGTATCTCGAATAATTCACCATTCTCTGTCCAGAGCTTGATTCCTTCATCTATCGATCGAGTAGATGTAGCAATAAAACCTCCCTCAGGTGAATACTTTGCAGAAAGGATCGGGTCAGAATGTTTACAACACTTTTTTATAAATTTACCGTTTTTGCTCCAAAGCTTTATTTCGATATCTTGTTCATGAACCGTTACAATACGATTACCGTCTGGTGAGAAAAAAGCGGATCGAACGCTATTTTCGTGTTCGAGATCCGAGGCGGGCAAGTTGTGTTCGAGATTCCAAAGATGTACCTGTTGATCGGTGTCTACCATTAGTAGCAGAGAATCATCTGCAGGGGAGAGGTCAAAAGAAGCTATCTTTAGTCTTTCCGCACCACATGGTGATAAGACATCGTTTCTCATTGGCCATAGTTTCACGGTTCCATCCATTGATGCGGTTAGAAGCAAATTACCATCCGGAGAAACCCTTGCTGCGCTTATTTTTTTAAAATGTGCTGAGAAAGTATTTAAAAGGCGACCATCGAGATCCCAAAGACCACCCAAGTTTAAGGCCGATGCAATAAAAATCTTGTCACCCTCTCCGACGAAATCAATAAACTGAATTTCTTTTCCTTGTGGCTCGAAGTAAGATCGCATTTCACCCCCGCATGTCCATCCCCGCATGTCCATGCGGCTATCGCTCCATTTTTAAGAACAGTTAAGATATGTTTTGAATCCGGGGATAAAATCGCTACAGTGAATTTAGAAACCTCAGGTTTGAAATGTCCGACCACTCGCCGCTTATTCAGATCAAAACAGGTCACTGTGTTACGGGAAGTAGTGACAACCGACTCACCCCCCTTTGCAAAATTTACATTTTCGTTGCCCAATCTGAAGCGATTCTTTTTCTCACCAGTACGACTATACAACTCAAGAGACCCCCCAATTGTAACCATCCAGACGTCTTTACCGTCCTTAGAAAACGTTACAGCCTTGGCGCCATCGCGTGGTTTTTTTAAAAGCTCTATAGACGTTTTTCCAGGCTCCCAATATTTAGCGCTCCTAAGGTGGTAGGGTGTTCCAAAGCTGGCAAGAATAGCGTTGTCATTTGGAGCAAACTCTGCGAAGGTATATTCGGATGGAGGACCCTCAAGTGTATCGATCAGATTCCCATCTATGCCCCATAATTTAACGACACTAACGTTTTCAGTATCCATATATCCGGTAGTAACAATCTGTGTGCGGTCCGGTGACAAATCAGCAGATAATATATCGAATCTGTGAGCGGTAAATGACTTCAGCAAAGCTCCGTCCAGAGACCAGAGACTTATCTTGCCGTTAGTAGAACCAGTTAGAATCATTTCACCTGTACGCGAAAATTTTGCGGTTGTTACACCTTCTCCATGTTGAAGCTTCTTAATGTATTTTTTACTGATGTGGAATCCATCATGATAGTAGGCCTTGAGTACGGTATCAGTAATTAGGGGCGATAAATCGCCGTGTTGTAAAGCGTATGCCTCTCCGGCAAATTGTAATGCTACCGTTTTGTCTTGATCCAGAATGTTGTTGGACTGACTCATTAGAATAGTACTTCTCGCTCTGTTTAGCTGCCACCAAGCAATTCCCGCCGCTCCGACTGCGGTAACCAGCAAGAAAACCAAAGTAGCCAGCCCCCAGTTCCTGATACGAATATTACGACGATAAATTTTGATTTCTTCTCCCATTAGTTCCTCTGGCGGGATATTGCGAAACCGTGCGATAATAGAATTGATCAGAGTTTTGAAACGCGGATTTCTCAGGTCAAGATCTTCATCTGACATCGCCCAAGTAAGATCAACCCAGATTGGTATGCCAACAATGTGCTCTTTGAGACTTTGGGGAACAGCATTCGTTTGCTCCCATAAAAGTGAATTCGCATTGGGATCGTCTGCCAAATGATCCTTCTGCCAGACGATAATCAATCGATCTTGTCGATCGAGCTGTCGGCACCATATATCGAGTTCTTCACTTACGTAGGGTGATTCGGCCGCTTCACGGGTCGCAATGTAAATCAGGAACTCAGATCTATTCAGGGCGCTTTTGATTGTCTCCTTGAGGTTCTGTCCGGCCGAAATCTGTTCCTCATCCCTAAACACTCGCATGGGTGGTCTGAATAAAGGCTTTGCATATCGCCTTAGCGCTTTTTCCAATGCCAAAGCCGTGGTGCCGCTCGCACTGTGTTTGTAAGAGATAAATACCCTGTATACATAATCAGCCATATTTACTATCCACTATTCAGGCTTTGACCCCATTAACACTTTGCGTTTTTGTTCACGTTTGGGTACTCAGCGCTTATTGTGAAGAAGGAGTTTCCAGTACTCCTCGCTGGAAATGCTCCGTTCCCCGCATACCTGCCCGGTCTTCGATTCCAAGGGCACGACGGTCTCCGCTCCGGCCAACCCGGCCTGATAGACACAGCCGAGGATGTCGGGTATCTCGCGGTGTTCGCCGTAGAGGATTTGTCGCACCCCGGCTCGCGTAACGAGGCGATCCAGCAACGCCTGATCGGTGGCTCCCCGCTGCAGTAGCGCGAAGTGCCTCGACGACGAACTCGCGCCATGCAATTGCTCGAGGTGCTGCAGAAAGTACTCGTCGCTGAATGACAGTCCCACGAAGAGGACCGGACGGCGCGAGAGAGCGTCTCGGATCACTTCGGTTGTCCGCGATACCGTACGATAGGCGCGCTCATATGAGCTGCTCGTCAATACGAACTTGCTCGGTGGTAGATGCCGCCGGTACGGGATGTAGCCGTGGACGTGCATGACGGGCAATCCCGGAGGGATGGAGGCGTACTGATGGGTCGCGGCGTCGGGCACGCATGTAGCCATACCGACCGCGGCAACGGGCCACGGGACCCTCCCGTTCTGGTACTTGGTCGTCGCGCCCGCCTCAAGGAAACAGTCGTAGTTCAGGGTGAGCACGGAAGCCACTCGTGGATTCGTCGCATAGCAGGGATGCACACGGATCGCACTCAGTTCGGAGCAGAATGCGATGACGGCGTTGAGCGTGGCTGCTTGCTCTAGGTAGGCCCGTGGGAGCCGGCGGTACCGATCGGATCGGGTGGTTCGACGAACGAGGGCTTCCGCAATGACATCGGCGAGCGCAAGTTCGTCGTATCCGACCTGGCAATAAAGTGCCTCGGCGACGTCCCATGCAGTGCCACAGGACCGTCGCAATCGGTCGAAGTTGGAGACGGCCGCGTCGCGATCGAGGGCCGGATGATTCCGGTGGTACACCTCGGCGAGAAGGTCCCACCAACCAGGCGTCTGGTAATGCGTGGCTTTGGTGAATGAGACGCCGGCACCCGTGAACAGGGAGATCGGCCCCCGGGAGTATGAACGGCAGAGCGCCTCGATATTCGGGTCGTGTGCGATTTGATTTTCCACGCCGATGCCTCCTCCGGGGCACAGGAGTGCTGACCAGAACAATTTCTCACCAGTAGCGTTCGGCAGCCTCCCACAGTGAAAGATAAGAAATTGCTTTTTCGAAGCGGGTGATTCGAAAACGGTTAATTGTGTACCGGCTTCAGCTGCAGCCCAACATATTGAGGCTTCCATTACATGTAATCTATAATTGTTCGGATAACAATAGTTGGATTTATTGTCAACATCGATTTTTTGACATGGATTTAGGCAATTAGGCAAATTCGGACATAGCTCACTGGTTTGCCCGATAAGAGAAAGGTGTCAAAGCGTGAATAGTGAATTAAACTTTGAGCCATATTTGCTCTTCACGAATCAAGCCTTGAGCCAAAAGCATCCAAGATCTTTCAGATAATTATTATTTACTTTTCGAATAGCATCCTTAATTTAAATGTGCTCGACCCCGCCACTAAGGGCTCGCTCAAAAATAACTTCACATTTTATACGCCGATGCATCCCGCCTGGCGGCGTTGCGAAAGCTCGGAATATCCAGATATTCCTACGTTTTCGCGCCTTGCCAATCGGACGCCTCAACGCCTAAAATTGCGAATTAATTTCTTCGTGAACCCTAACGTTACACCCTGTGTATCAGTCATAGTGCGGGAAGCAGGTCAATTATTGTTTGTGGCGGTCAGGAGATAAATGGATTATCTGTATATTTCACCCGAATTTCCTTCCAATTATGCTCATTTCATCGAGCAATTACACTCACTGGGCGTTAAAGTCTGGGGATTGGGGGAGGCGGATTTTTATTTCATGCCTGAAAGCTTGCGATCGGCTTTAACCTGGTATGTTCGGGCGGATTTGAATAATGTTGATGCGGTGCATCACGCCCTGGATAGGCTTTTGAGGCAAAAGAGGGCTTGCGGGTATACGGGAACCTTTGATCTGGTAGAATCTCACAATGAGCAGTGGCTGACTCTGGAAGGAATCATCAATGAAAAATACGGCATTGACGGTATCAAGAAGCAGGATTTGCCTCGGTTGAAGAAGAAATCCGTAATGAAGCAGCTTTTCAAAGACCTCGGGTTGCCGGTTGCCAGGGGGGAGCGGATTGTGGATATTAGGAAGGCTGTGGATCTGGCCGACATACTGGGATACCCCCTGATATTAAAGCCGGACGAAGGGGTTGGCGCCGGCGGCATTTACAGGGTTGAGGATAAACATCAGCTCAAATCGCATCTATCCCAAATAAAAGAGGATTACCTTATCGAGGAATTTATTGAAGGTGATATCGTCACCTATGACGGGTTGACCGATTACGACGGAAACATTGTCTTCGAGAATTCATTAATATACGGTGATGGTGTTCTTGAATACGTTCTGGGCAAAGACACATTCTTTTATGTCAGTCGTCATATTCCGGATGAACTGCGTGCAGTCGGTCGGAAACTGGTACCGCTATTTGACATCCGTCGCAAATTTTTCCATTTTGAATTTTTCAAAACCGGCGAAATCTTTACACCTATTGAGATTAACTGCCGGCCGCCGGGTGGGGCAATACTGGATATGATGAACTATAGTGTCGATGATGATTTGTACCGTGCTTATGCCGGCATGATTACCAGGGGCCGGGCGGCTGTTCAAGCGCAAAAGAAATATTATTGTTGCTATATCGGACGTAAAGACAAGGACTATGTGCACAGCCATGATGAGATCCTCTCTGCCTTCGGGAACTGTCTGGTAGAACATGATGAGAACCCGCCTGTTTTCCAGCAAGCCATGGGAACTGAAAGATATATTTTTCGTTCGCCGAACGAAGCGGAAATATTAGACATTGCAGAGTTTGTATTAAAGAAGCAGAATCAGAATACCAATAGAATAAAGACAAATCGCGAAAACACGGTAGAACGAAAAAACGCTAAGAAGGGATAGTGATTTCGTGTTTTCCAATTGCGATTTAGTTTTATATTCAGATCTAAAAGTCTGGATGAAACTTTGGAAATTGCTCGGTTTATTCACCAAACAGAGGAATAACGGTGTATAAACCGGTCACAAATGGATTGAGACAGGTTATCATTTTACCGAGAGCAGAGAGGACCGTACAATGCATACTGAACAACACCAGTGGTGGAGCAACCACCTTAACCGCGATATGGCCCTGAAGGTCTACGGTCACTGGGGCAAACCGTTTATCGTTTTTCCCTCCTCCCGGGGCCGCTATTTTGATTATGAGGGCATGGGAATGATCGAAGCGATTGAGGGTTTTATCAACGTCGGCAAAATCAAGCTGTATTGCGTGGACAGTGTCGATGAAGAGTCCTGGTACAACTTTGCTATCTCCCCATCGGATCGTAATGCCCGGCATGAGGTTTACGACCGTTACATCGTTAAAGAGGTTGTTCCGTTTATCCGTAACCACTGCCAATCATCGCATGAGCGGGTGATGGCCAACGGCTGCAGCATGGGGGCCTATCATGCGCTAAACTTTTTTTTAAAGCATCCGGATGTCTTCGAAGGAACCATTGCTCTTAGCGGTCTCTACCGTCTTGATCGACCCGAATTTCAAATGACCGCAGACGAATTGCCCGGATTCTATTTCAACTCCCCCTTAAGTTATTTACCCGGCTTGACTGATTCGTGGTACTTGGAACAATACCGCCGGAGTCAGATTGTTGTTTGTGTGGGGCAGGGCCCCTGGGAAGATGAAGCCATTGAAGATACCCGATACCTGGATTATCTGTTCAGGGAAAAATCCGTCCCGGCATGGATCGACTACTGGGGCCATGATGTCAATCACGACTGGCCTTGGTGGTATCGGCAGATGAATTATTTTTTAGGACACCTTTATGGTTGATCCTTACCAATTACATAGTTTTGGGCGTCGGAGCTTGAACAGTGAATTAGACTTTGAGCCTTATTTGCTATTCACTATTCAGGAATATACTCGGCGTAGCTCAATTCCAGCGGTTAGAATCATAAGAATTAAAAGTATAATGCAAAACCACAACATCTTAATAACTAATGATGATGGTATTGAGTCACCAGGTCTTCGAGCTGCGGTGGAGGCAGTATTAAAGATTGGAACTGTCACAGTAGTTGCCCCAAGCTATCAGCAGACCGGCACCGGTCGCGGCTTGACCGGAGATAAACAATCAAGCCTTAAACCGATTGAATATCAAGTTGATGGTACGAAGATTAGAGCTTATCACTGTGAGTGATCTCCTGCACTAATTGTAAGGCATAGTCTAAGAACTATTTTCAAAGGAAAGAAACCTGATTTGCTCATTTCTGGTATCAATTATTGAGAAAATCTTGGAATCAATATTACATGCTCAGGCACTATAGGTGCCGCATTAGAAGCATCCAGTTCCGGTATACCTGGTATCGCGATATCCAAACAAACTTATATAGAATCACATCACAATTATACAGATCAGGACTGGTCTGCATCATCATATTTCTTGAATCAGTTTACCAAATATGTATTATTGGAAAAATTGCAAACAGATGTTGATGTTTTGAAAATAGATGTTCCTGGTGATGCAACCCCTTTTACTCAATGTAAAATCAAAAGGTTAGCAAAGGTAGCATATTACTCCAAAACTATCGAAAATCCGACTATGAAAAGAAAAATAGGTGAAGGAAAACAATCATAGAAGTTAATAACGAGGATCTTGATCCTGAATCAGACATTTATGCTTTTGCAATCGACAGAATTGTGTCTGTTACACCTTTGAGCGTTGATTTGACTTCGCGTGTCAAACTGTCCGAGCTCCAAGAGCTGCTCAGCAAATGATGATAGAAAAACAGCAGAAAATATATCAGCACAGCGGATACAGACCGTGATTGGGGCCTGAATAAATCTTGCAAAAGGGGATGCGCAACGGAAAACCGGAATGAGAGGGGTTTTTGTATCATCACCACTTTAGACATTTTGTTAAAAGCTCTCTCGAATCCCAGCATAGCCGGCTCGAAATTCCAAAAATGGGAAAGCAAGTATTTAACAAAGGAGATAGGCCGCATGACCGTTAGTATTTACGAGAAAACGACAAAGGAGCTATTCAAGGAGTTTGTCGAATACTTCGTTTCTCTTTTCGCGAAAGGATTTGGCCTTATCAAGGGGGGGGCACTCGACGAGGGCGGGCACTTCACAAGACATAAGAAATCCTGGCGTGGTTTCAACAGCATTACCTCAAGCTCAGAAGTGGAAATGCCAACGCACACCTTGTCGTGATGTCGACAAATGCCTGGATGCTACCTTACGTTTAAATCAAGATTCAATAAGGAGGAAGCGATGCAAGACTATGAGGCGGCCGATTGTCCCATGTCGGAGCCTTTTCAGGCCAAAATCGGTATCACGATATTTTTAGCCGGTCTTTTTTATCAGGGATTTATCACCCGGATGATATTTGCACCCCTCATGCCCGCCATTGAGACTGACATGGGCCTCAGCCATGCTCAGGCCGGCGGTCTTTTTCTAATGATCTCCATCGGATTACTGCTGGCCCCATTGTGCTCGGGTTTGATATCTTCCAAAATCAATCACCGCGGTACCTTGATTGTCTCCGCTTGGAGCATTGGATTGATCCTGATTCCGTTTGCATTCGTTGAATCTATTTGGGCCATTCGAGGACTATTGATGATCATAGGATTTGCAGCCGGTCTCCATCTGCCTTCGGCCATCGCCACCATTACAGCTGAGATTCGCAAAGCCGACTGGGGCAAAGCGCTTAGCATACATCAATCCGCCCCGCCCCTAAGTTTTGTCACTGCCCCGCTCATTGCCGCCTCCTTGTTGCATTTTTTCTCATGGCGCGTTGTTCTGTTGATTGGGGCTGCTGTAGGGATCTGCATCGCAACGGCCTTCAGCTTAAAGGGCAAGGGTGGCGATTTCCCCGGACAATTGCCCAGCCCCAAGAATGTTAAAATTATTATGGGCAAAGCATCTTTTTATCTCATGGTGCTGCTTTTCGCTATGGCTATGGGCGGCAATGCCGGTATTTTAACCATGCTGCCCCTGTTTTTAATCAACGAGCACGGTTTCACCCTCACCAAAGCCAACACCTTGATCGGTTTTTCCCAGATCGCCGGCTTGATGATGGTTTTTGTGGCGGGCTGGATCACCGATCGCGTGGGCCAAAAATCCGCCATGACAGTTGTCCTGCTGACGGCCGGCATTGCCACCATTCTCATCGGGCTACTCGATGGCGGCTGGCTCATGGTGGTAATATTTGTCCAACCTGTTTTGATCAACGCCTTCTTTCCGGGAGCTTTTGCAGCTCTTTCTCGGATTGCACCACCTTATTTACGCAGTGTAACCAACGCCCTGATCCCGCCTGTCGCTTTTCTCATCGGCGGCGGCATCTTGCCGGCCTTGATCGGCTATATGGGCGAAAACTACACCTTTGCGGCCGGAATCAGGCTGGCCGGGGCGTTTATGTTGGTGGGGCCCTTTTTGGTCTATTTTCTAAAATTGGGACAATACGATGATCAGGCCGGTTGTTGACCGGCACAATATCCGTGTTAGACTGGATGGGAGAGACAGTCACCGAAGAAATTAAGACACTGGCTTAACCGATATTTGCTACATCGACTGAAAGGGAAATTAGCGATGTGAAAAAAGTGCTTAGATATGTGAATTCCAGATATGCCTTTCAATTTAAACCAAAAACAGAAGGATTTCATGGTTCAAAAACGCTATGGGAATCTGTAATGGGTTATGAAACCCATTGGAAATTCCTTGAGAAATTTTTATCCAAAACGACCGTTCTGCTTTGAAATATCGAATATACTTAACCCTACAGCTAACCTCTAGATATTAAACAATAAAAAATTTTATAAAGATTACCTTGACAAAAGAAACATAGAATGTTCCGGAAGGCTATAGAGGTCCCAGGATCGTAATCAGGCCGGATGTCATGTTTGAAAAGCCCGCCATAAAGATTAAGCTCCCTACGGTTGAATACATCTTACGAAAACTAGCCGGAGGCATGACATTTGACGAGATCATAAGGTTATAACAATTTCATGATTTCTGAATGGAATATTCTCGAGGATATTTTGAAGAATCAATAGCAAATAAATCCACAAATACTGCGCTTGCCCTGGCCAAACTTATCCTCAATTGGGATGTGATCCAACTTGTCCCGGCGTCCTTGTATTAGGAGTTGGCCGTCGATTTGTTTTGGCGGCCTTCCAGTGCTGGCCATGAAAGACGAATACCGCGTTTATGTGATATTTGCTGAAAAATAGGGATAGGTTAAGTATCTACACTCTGGATACCGGCATCATTATAACAGATGGTACTACCATTACGGATACAAACCATAATACTATAACAAACATCGGAATTAAACGAGATAGTTATACACATTCATCATACACCCCCATACTCTCACTTTATCGAAGATTTTTCCCCTTTCTAACACAGAATTAGCCTAAAGTTTTTCTGCAAAATGCCGACATGTAAAATAAAAATCAAATGCCGACTGTGAGTGAACATATTGTTATGTACAAAATTGTCGATAAAGCTGGAAACGAGATTGAAAACGGGTTTAATCGCTTCGGAGATGCGTTAGGACGTATCAGGCAACTTAACCGATTAGGCATGAAAGATGTTTATGTAGTGGATGCCAAAACGAAGGTTATTTACAAAAGATCCTCAAAAAAACGGTATGCCCAAAAATGGTTGTCCGGCACCCACCAATGATTTTCCAGCTACAAAAAGCCAACAATGCCATCATAGTACTCGGTTTTTCATATCCTCTACCCATAATCAAATAGTCCCTCAAGGATTGCTTAAAAAAAACCACCTGAGTTTACCTGAAATCATTTGTCCGCCCATTTACTGATAAGCCGAAAGGAAGTGGGGGTGGGGCTTGAATAGTGAATTAAACTTTGAGCCATATTTGCTATTCACTATTCAGGCTTTGACCCTTTAAACCGGTTCCCACCAATATAATGGTCGACAACCTCAAATCAGCCGTGCTCAAACGCATTGTCCCAGCAGGTGGCATTATGGATATTTCTTTTGAAGATCGGCTCGAAGGAATTTCAACTGGCGGGTGGAACGGGCAAGGTCGATCAGTAGGGTTTCCAATTGCTGCCGGTAGTCCCTATCGGACATCTCAGTCTTTTGATTGCGCAAAAGTATGACAGATCTTTCGAGCGCTCGCACCCGGGCGGTCAGCTTGCGCAGCGTCACAGAGGCCGGACCGCTGACGACGGCTTCCGGTAAGAAAACCGCGAGGGTGTCGATATCGGCAATCTGCGCTAGTCCGCCTTCATCCCGGGCAGGGTCCGGAGCGGTGTGAAAGCGGCCGTCACCGTTGTCGTCGAGTGTCGGATGCTCCGAAAGCAGCCGGTTCTGGTCTGTGTACCATGTTTTGACTTTTTCCCGTGTATACAAAAAGACTTCGAACAGGGAAACCCGCCGATTCTTGTCGCGATCGGCGGTATGGCTTTCCAAGGCCTCCAGTAAAAATCGGGCAAAGATGGTGTCATATTTTTCAGCCGCCGAGCGCGTCGCGCAGACAATCACCCGCCCGGGTGCAGAAAGTGCGGTACAAAAAGGATGGCTGGAACTTGTGGTGTTCACCACCGCGATGTCCTGATCTGAAAAATCTTCCAGAATCTCTGCGAATTTAGCGCCGCTGATGTCAGGTCCCACCATAACGAATTTGGCGTCCTGATCATCGTTGGTGCCGTGGCCGACGAAAAAGATGGTGATCTGATCCCCGGGCTGAACCTTCTTCCGTAGTCTTCCCATGGTTTCCAGAATGGTCTCCAGTCGGCAGGGACCCGCAATTTCCAACGCCTCGGGATCGCCGGTACCTAAAAGAAGGGTGATGTAATCGGGTGGATATCCGTAATCCCGCACGAGGATCTCATGGAGCTTGAGGGCCCACTGCCGAAATTGGGCTTGATAACTCTCGTCGGCGGCAGCCCCTCCGAAGATGACCGCGTATTTCTGCGTGTCTGGTCTTGTGAGGAAATACTCCCGGCTTTGCATTTCTGCATTTGCAAAGATCGCAAAAACCATTACCGCAGTCAAACACGACAGCCGAATTGCCGACACCTTCATGACATCCCCTTTATTCGCCGGATCGACCACTCCAGGGCAAAAAGCCCGAAGAGCAGAAACAAGAAAACGGGCATATCCCAGATATCTTTTTCAACCTCCAGCGGCACGACTTTCTGAAGGCCTTTCAAATCATTCACCAACCGGTCTGCAGTGTTTTGCGTGTAGAATTTTCCGCCGCTAATAGCGGCCATTGTCTTCAACAAGGCAGCGTCCATGCCGGCATCGATAAACTCCGCAATAGGTTCCACGACCAAAAATCGGGTGGATGCTTCCCGCACTTCCCCGCTGGGCGATGTCGCTGCGACCTCGATTTGATGTATGCCGTGGTTGCGCACATTAAAGGCCCCGGCATAGAACCCTTCATCATTGATCGTCCTTTCCAGCTGAACGTCCCGGATAGTGCCCGTAGGCTCCGTCAGCTTCAGCCAAACCGTGGCATCGTTAACCGGCGCGTAGGCACTGTCGCAGACGCGGACGCGCACGTTGACTTGCTCCCCGGCACCATATGAATCCTTGTCCAAACTCAGTTCAACAGGCAAAGGTGTAGGGACTGCCAGCCAACGCAGCACCTGCCGCCAGAACCGCTCATGAGACATATCTTCGTAGGACAGGAGCATCTGCCAGCGCCAGGTTGAGGCTGTGGCGATCACCATACTGCGACCGCGACCATATCGTTCGTGGGCGATCACCGGCAGGGGTTCATTGCGAAGACTGAGCGTCGGGTGGACAGCGAGCACCGCGGCGCCGGGTTTGGCCGGACCGGTCACACTGATTCCCTGCAGCTGAGGCATCTTTTCCCACAGTTGCCGATTCATTGAACCATCGATTTCCAGGCGCAGCACTGCCGTGTGTTCGCCCTCTGCGGTGAGCCGCAGATTGAATTTACCACCCTCAGCAAGTTCACGGAGCTGCGGCGGAAGCTGCGCCTGACCCAGAAGGGTCACCGGCAGGACGTCCGCAATCGGCGAGCCAATGAAATTTTCTTCGAATGCCGTAGAACCGCCGAGCATCAGAAAACCACCACCCCGTTCAGAAACAAACTCCCGGATCATGGCCAGCTGATCGACGGTGAAAAAGCTTTTTGGGATATCGCCGAGAACAATCGCTGCGTATTTATACAGGTCCTCCTTGTTTTCCGGAAACCCGTTGGCAAGTTCCTGCGGTGAATTGATTCCCTGGCGAAGAAACTTGTGGGGGCCGGTCTTCAAATAGGTCACGAGCCGAAGGCTTTGATCTCCTTCTAGGGCGCGCCGGATAAATTTATACTCGTTGCGGGGGTGGCCTTCGATGTAAAGAACGTCTGACTTTTTGAGCACATTGTTGACCAGAAACGTGCGTCGGTTGTTTTGCACGATCGTTTCATCTTCCTCCTCAGGAATCCGCACGACATAAACCCGCGAACCTTCATCCTCGGACGTCAGTTCGAGGGTGTAGCGTTGGGCCGCATGGCTTTGGCCGGGTTTTACCTTTTTACTCGCAACGATCTTGTCTCCTTCTTCGATGATGAGGTCAAATTCCCGTTGCGCGTATCCCCGGTTTCGGACCGTTACATTCACATTGAAAATCGACTCCTCCATCACGGTCCGGGCAGTGGTGACCCTGGTGATCTCGCGATCTTTCAGGATGGCGGTTTGTCCCACCCCAACGGTGAAGACGGGAATATCAAACGCATCGAGGATTCGCGCCTCTCGGATGGGATCCTGCTTGCCGTTGTCTCCACCGTCGCTGATCAGGATCAAACCGGCAAGAGGCAATCCTTTCAAAGTTTGGGTAACCTGCTTCAGACCCTCTGCCAACGATGTCCGTGGAGCCGCGAAAGTCAGATCCACCGGACCGGAGATTGGATGACTGCCGGCACCGATTCGAAAAGCGTGTAGCTGGAAATTCTCCCGCAGACGATCCACCAGACCATTTTCCCCATAAATCAGGTCGATTACGACATCTCCCCGAGAACGGTCGTCCGCGATGTCCCGAATGGTCATACTGCGCGAGTTGTCCACGATGACGGCAATGTCGCTTTGCTGCGGAACCGGCATGGAGGTGATCAACATCGGTTGCAGCAGACACACAAGAATGGAGATAAGCACCGCCGATCTCAGCGCGATCAAAAGCACTTTCAGCCGGCCGCCGGTGGATATGGTCGTCTTGCGGTACAATATCCAGACGACGCCGATGATCGCTGCCAGACAGCCGATTATAACCGCAACGTGAACGGGAGCACCGAAGGAAAACTTTCCCCCAACCCATTCGATCGGATCATGTCCCAGCAAAAATTCAAAGAAATTAGACATGGCTATTTTCTACAAAACTTGCACTTTTTACTATCGGCCGTAACATTACAGTTGGTTTAACATCTACCCGAAAAATTAAGGAGCTTGAAGGCCGGGAGGCTGGAAAGCTTGAAGGTCAAGACCGTTTCGAGCCTCCCAGCCTCAAAGCTTCCCAGCCTCCCAGCCTTTACCCTTCCGGCTTTTGATCGCCAATTGGCTGAAAAGACGATCCACTTTTAACTATGGCCGGTTATTTGTGGTATCCACCCGAGACAGTTCTCGATAATATTCTTCCACCTGATTCCTGTATGGTGCAGAAACGGTTTCTTGCGGAGTCGAAAAGAGTCTTTTCTTCAACTGACCGTCTTTTGCCTCCGCCCACAGTGCTGTTTCCAATTCCCTAAGTGGTTCGAGTAGTTTTTGCCAGAGATCGGGCTGCGTGAGAAAGTCCTCGATATCCTTTTGAGACAGTTCGCGTTGAATCGAGCGAGCGTCGATTCCCCAGCGTTCCCCGCGCATCCACGGTTGGACAAGCCCTTGGGCGTAACGGCGGCTGCGTTGCAGGTGTTGCCGCAACCGCTCCTGCGCACTTCCATCGACATCTCCGGGTGTCCCCTTCACCTGCCCATCCGGCTGCGAGTCCATGCCGGACAGGCTCTGCTGCTTGCGGGCGCTGTCTTGCTCGTGCGCCTCGATTTCTTTTTGGAGGCTTTCGAGTTCTTGACGCAACCTGCCGGCGTCGGCAGCTGCCTGCCGGATCTGTTCATCCCGGGAGGGGGCGGCCGGACGGTCGAGATTGCGAAGCCGTTTACTCACCCGTTCGACGGACTGCTCGATCCTCTTCTCGGTATCCATCGAAAGGCCCAGCCACCCCTCTTCGAGCATCTTTCGACTTTCCTCGATACGCCCTTTAACCCCTTCGGCCTTCAGAGCCCGCAGAGTCTCCCTGGCCCGGCTGGCAGTATCCGGTTGATTCTCCCGCCCCTTTTCGCCGATGGTTTTCAGCATGGTCTCTGCCTCGGTTAATTCTTGCTGCATCTTCTCCTTATCGGCGAGCACATCTTTTATTTCCCGAAAGGTTTGGGGTTCGGCCTGCGAGGGTTTGCTGTCTTTTTTGTCTTCCAGCGCTCGCAGCGTTTGCAAGATCCGTTTTTCCTGCAGCTGTAATGCCTGTGCTTTGCGCTTCAAGGCATCGATCAGATTGGAAACAGTCGCTTGCCGGTCAAGGCGCATTTCCTTTCCCTGATCACGGAGGTGTTCAAAGGCTTGCTGGCCCTTGGTCAAGGCGGCGCCCGTGTCCTGCCGTCGAAGATTGTGCTCGGCTTCCTTCATCCGTCGAGCAGCGTCTTCCAGCTGTCGCTGGCGGTCGGACCATTGTCGAAAACCGTCCCGTCGCGCAAGCCGCGACATTTGGCGGGACAGTTCCTCGGCCTCACGTCTCAATTGCTCCTGCTCGCGACGGAGTTCCTCCAGGCGCCGTTTTCTTCGTTCGGCGGTCATGCGATCCTGACGACGGGAGAAATCCTTCTGCCCCCGATTTAAACTCTCCTGTCGACGGGCAAGATCACGCAGTTTCTCCAGGGTGTCATCCTTCTCGCCGCCCTGCTGATCACCTGAGGCCCGCTTTGGGATTTCATAGCGGTTTTCCAGGCGCCCCATTTCCATTTCAAAAAGCTCTTTGAGATCCTCGCGCTCACGATTCTGTCCGCTTCCTCCGCCACCGCCGCCGCGACTGCGCGCCATCTGAAGCATGGTGTTTCGGCTTTCAGATTGAGCCTTCATGATGGCCTGCAACGCCGACTGCTCCGGGCCTAAGGCTTCCCACAGCTGCCGGGACGTCAGTTTTTCAACGGCCGCCTCCATATGGGTGACGGCCTGTTTGAGGTGATCCACGGCACGCTGATAGCTTTCGTTGGAGAATGACAGCCGTTCCGACAGCCGCCGCAGCGATAACTGCGCGCGCTGCATGACCTGCTGTTGAGAATCGGTGATGGTCGTAACATTTTCTTCAAACTTGTCAGGGTTTATCTCCTTGCGTTGTTTCAACAATTTCCAAGTGGCGGCGATAATATTCTTCTGGTTTTGTACCAGAGCGCTGGAGTCTCTGCCGCGTCCCCCCGAACCGCCACCGCCGCCTGCCTGCTGCGGTGCGCGACGAAACGCTGCTTCCGTCGGTACGACTTCCAGAAAGTAGATGTCGGAGACAATTTCAGAGGCGTCTTTGAGGCGATTGTTATCCCGTGCAGTGAGATAGTAAAAAACGAAATCACCCGGATTTACGTCAAGATCCTCCAGATACAGTGTCGTCTTGCCGTGAATTTTGACATTCGGCTGTTCTTTGTGCGCCGCCAGGAAATCAATCTCCCGATTCTCACCGCCGGCCACCATATAATTCAACGCAAATCCCGCCAAACCGTAATCGTCTTCAGCGGCGGCGACGACAGAGACCTCTTCAAGGGACATCACCCGTCTGTCACGGCCGGGTCGGACCAATGTCACCGCCGGCGGGGCGTCCGGTACGGACCGCACGAAATACTCGTAAGGACCTTCGTTTTCCAGTTGTTCGGTGTCGATCACTTTAATGGTATAGGTCGAATCTTTGGTGACGACGAAAGTACCGCTAGCCGTTGTCCGTCCTGTACTGTCCGTCGCGAGATCAAGCGTCGTCCCGTCGCCGAAAAGAATCGCTGCCTTGTCGACGGCCTTGTTGAAGACGGCATGCAATGTGATTCGGGTCCCCTGCGGTGCAATCACGTCGCCGCCATCCTTGACCGTCCTGTTTTTAATACCCGTATATTCCGGGTAGACGTAATCCAATCCAATCTGCTCGACCCGCGGCAGGTCAAGAACCGAGATCATGTGCCGATCGGAGCGTTTCACACCGATGTCGACGTAGTAGGCCACGTCTTTTTTTACCGCTGCCAGAAAATATACCCAGGTATTTTCCGCTTCCTCTCGCGTCATCGGGACCCGCTGCCAGTTGACCGAATCGGTTTGAAGATAAACATCCACCCGTTTGGGGACGGCATTGGCGACCCGCGCGATGAGCATGACATCGTTTCCGCGCTGAATTTTTAGCGTCCCCGGTTTAACGGTCAGCCCGACCGGCAGGGCCACGCTTGCATGCGGCTGCGCTAATGGCATAATGAGCCGCATGCCGGCCAGCGAAAAATCGTTGAAGTTTCGGAGGGCATAAAATAGGCCACAGAGCACCAGAAGGGCGGCAGCTGCAGCTAGCCAGCCACTGCGGATGGATGATGCCCGGGCCATGTCAATGTCCTGGAGCCGCACCAGCGTGTCCTTCCACAACCTCTCTACCAGAGCTGGGGCGCCACGGGTTGATCTTTTCTCGCCAAATTCCATCGACGTGATGAGGCGTTGTTCAAGCTCCGGAATGTGCTCGTCAACATAGTGGGCAATACGCCGCTCGTCTCTGTCGGTTCGCCGGCGAATTTGAACGAAGCGCCATACGAGGGCGCCGGCTGCAACCAGTAGGATACTTGTCAGCGCGATGCGCCCGGCCGGAGGCAACTGAAATATCATCTCCAAAACCCCGAGCACCGCAAACAGGGCCGCCATGGACGCAACCCCCAAACTAATCTCCCGCAGGCTCAACAGACGCGCTCTGCGTCGCTGAATCCGGCGGACATTTCCCCGTAACTCATCAATTGAATTTGAAGACATCTTTATTTGCCTCTGCTCAAACGGCTTGAAATGGTCCCCAGGTGGATCGTCTGTGATGTATTTACCGATAGGTTTGATTCGCCAATAGCGTATCTCCCAGACCCAGAATAAGGACTACCAACATTAGCCACCACCATAAACGCTGCGATTTTTCGGCATGGGCGGCAATGGCTGCTGCCTGCGCGCGCTGCGTCTGGGGCACCCGGGCAGCCTCGTTGATCAGACCGGCGCCGATCTGCTCGGGGGCGATGGACGCAAGGTCCGATTCCACAGCGGATACATTAACAGCCAGAACGTCCTGCGCTTGACTGCCGCCGCGCACATGGTAAAAACCGGGGCGATCTGTTGCCCGATAAAAGACATCATCTCTGATGGTCGAAGTCAGGATCGTCTCGGCACTGTTTGGACTGATGATCCGCACCGCGTTGCCCGCCGGCAGGATCAAGCGTACCGGCTCGCCGACGGTGTACGACGGCTTCTTCTCCTCGTGCAACGCAAGATAGCGAAGCATTTCGTGCACAAAGGGGACGTATAATCCCTGGCGGGGAAGATTGTTCCACTGCGTATCCAAAGAGGAAGTAAAAAGCAGCACGCGGCCCTTGCCGACCTTTTTTTCCAGAAGGGCGGCCGCCCCGTTGTCGAATCGCAGGATGACTTTACTACCTTCCGTCGGCTTCGTGGACCAGTGTCCATGGAAAAGAGCGGTACCGAAATCGCTGTTTTCGCTGAGACCCATTGATTTGATGATGGGATGCCGCCGGTTTATCCCTGCAATCGACAGAAAAACGCCATTCGCAGCGATATGTTGTTGATCAAGAGCGGCAGGGGTAAGTCCATGAAAAAAACGGTTGAAGGTTCGAGCCGCCACCCGGGCAGCCGGCGCGATTAACAGACTGCCGCCCTTCTCCACATAAGTCGCGATGGCTTCCAACGGGGCTGAAACCAGTTCATCGACGTTGAGAAGCGCGATAACATGATAACGCTGCAACGCGTTGTTTGTGATCTCCCCGGGCCGAACCATATCGAGTTGAAACGGTGACCGGCCCCGTTTCCCCAGGGCAGATTCAAACCAGCGGGCCTTATCTGCACGCGCTTTGGTCGCTGCTTCTTCAACGACGCCTAAAACCGCCAGGGGCCGCAGGACATTGACCGTAAAGTGATAGATGTTGTCGGGTGCGAAGGACTCATCCTCCACCGTTATTGCAGCGCGATGAATGCCCCGCCTTCTAAATTTGGTGCGAAACGTCACAACGGCGTCGGCTCCGTTGGTCAGGTCAACTCTTTGGGTGTCGACGGTTTTTTCATCGATTGACAGTGATATTTGTGTTTCGGATATGGTCCGGGTCCCCAGGTTCCGCACCCGCCCTAAAATGACGTGTTCCTCCTGGTTGAGGATGAGCTGGGTCGTTGATTTTACTTCCGTCACCGCCAGGTTCGTGGTCTCCGCGTCGCCGATCTTAATACCTTCAAAGGCCACACCGGGACTCAAGCGCCAGCGGGTGTCGAAGTTGACAACCGTCCGACGCTGGTAATCCGAAATCAAATATACGGTCTTGTCCGGGTGGCGGGATGAGCGCAGAATCTGATCTGCCAGGCGTAAAGCCGGAAGATACGCTGTGGATTTAAAACCCGGTGAATCAAGATTTCGCACGAATGTCCCAAGCTGGGTCAGATCCATGGTCAGTTCCTTAACCTTCTCAGTACCGTCTGAAAATGTGACCAGGGCCGCTTCATCCCCCGTATGAAGCGAGTCCAGGATCGCGACCACCGCTTTTTTAGCCTGCTCGAAGGCGTCGCCGTAATGCATGCTCATGGAAGTATCCAGCAAAATCACCACGGACCGGGGGGAAAATCCGGCTCGTGCAGAGACGGTTTGCGAAAGGAAAGGACGTGCAAAGGCGATGGCCAGCAGAGCAATAATGGCGGCTCGTATGAGCAGCAGCAGCCATTGCTGGATCTGCTGGAACAAGATTATCTTCTTCGGTGTTTTTTTCAAAAACCGGATAGTGCTGAAGACCACCTTTTCTGCCTTTTGCCTGCGACTTAGATGAATGGCCATGGGAATGGCCACGCCCAACAGCCCCAGAAGAAACCATGGTGATAAAAATGACATGATTTAACCTTTAGGTCTATTTTCAAGCTTCAGGTGTCAGCCCCGCCGTCGGCTTGAAAAGCGGCCAGTTTAATCTTAAAAAAACTTTGCTCTTGGCTAGTTTCCTATGAGGGGTTAACTAAAAAAAATGAACATCGAACATCGAACGTCCAACATCGAATAATGTATTCTGTCAGTTAAATAAAAGAGACTGAACAAAGCGAATCTATCCTTCAAAATTCTGGGTCTTTAGATCTCCTCTTCAGCGTGATTCGATTGTTTTAAAATCGAAAAGCGTAGCGTCATCAATATTCGACGTTCGATGTTGGACGTTCGATGTTCGACGTTCAATCAGTCTACTGTTTCGGTCAGTTGTAGTTTCATATAATGCATTAAAATTGCTTCGCCCGTTTCGACAGATAGGAGGACAGGGCCGTGTCCAGGGGCTTGGCGGTATTCAACAGACAGTAGTCGATCCCGCTAGCCCGGCATTTTTGCCGGTAAAACTCGCATAACTTTTCCAGCTCCTCAAGATAGGTCTCTCTCATCGACTGCGGCGCTATGGCCACTGACTCATGACTCTCCAAGTCTTCAAAATCCGAGATTCGTTCAAAGGGAAAGGTCAGTTCTGCGTTGTCCATTACATGGAACACAATTACGTCATTGCCTTTGAACCGCAAATGCTGCAATCCCCTGACCACGTCCGCTTCATCGTCAAGGAGGTCACTGATAACAATGGCCAAACTTTTGCGGTTCAAACCAAAGGCCAGATCGGAAATCACCTGGGCGAGATGGGTTCCTTCTCCCGGATTTAGGTGCGCCAGTGCCCGTAGAATCTGCATCAGGTGCCCTCGCCGGTATTTGGAGGGCAGATACTCCAGGATCTTGTCATCAAATGTGGTCAGACCGACGGCATCCTTTTGGTTGAACATGAAATACGAGAGTGCGGAGGCCAGTGTCCGCCCATACTCCAGTTTTGTCATGTTGTCTGATCCGTATCCCATGGACGCACTGCAATCCAGCAAAATATGACAGCGGACATTGGTCTCATCCTGATACTGCTTGACAAAGTACTGGCCGGATCGGGCATAGATTTTCCAGTCCACGTGTCTGATGTCATCTCCGGGGCTATAGTGCCGATAGTCGGTAAACTCCATACTGAATCCGCGGTGAGGACTTTTGTGAAGTCCCGACAGAAAACCTTCCACAGCAGTCCGCGCGCGAAGTTCAAGATTGGAGATGCCCGCTAGAACTTTGGGGTCGAGAAAACTGATTTCTTGGTTCATGATTCCTTCTATCATCGAAAAGCCGGTTCTTTGGCCAGGTCAGAGACAATCGGCTATACCATAAGAGATTAATCGAGAGAGGTTGAGCCGGTTTTGCCGGTTGTCCGGTTTTGCCCGTTCGTCTGTTTCCGTCGGCCTCGCTGAAGCGTAAAGCTGTCATATCCAAGCAAGAGGAAAACAATGCGTGAAATAATTGTTAAGCTTAATTTAGGCGAATTAGCTTTTTATGTCCTCCAATAACCGGCCAGCCGGCAAAACCGGCTCAACGGGCTAACCTGTCTTAAAAATACTCGGTGCTTGGCCCCCTTTCAGGAGGCTCGACAAAGCCGGGCCCCTAGACCTGGATCTTTACTTATCTTAAACCGGAAGTCGGTACCGGGACCACTTCCAGCAGTCGGTCGATTACCTGCGTGGTCGTGACGCGCTCGGCTTCCGCGTGAAAATTCAGCAGGATTCGATGGCGCAACACCGGGTGTGCGAGCGCACGAATGTCGCCATAAGAGACATTGTAGCGCCCGTGGAGCAGGGCCCGTACCTTCCCGCCAAGTATCAGGTTCTGTGAAGCGCGCAGCCCGGCGCCCCAACTGACCCACTCCTGGATAAAATCGGGGGCAGTGACGTGACCCGGCCGACTCGCCCGGACAACCCTGACGGCATACCGGGTAACTGCTTCGGCCGCGGGCACCTGACGGACAATGCGCTGAAAATCCATGATGTCCTGCCCCGTCAGGACATTCTCCACCGCTTGGTCGATGATCCGGGTGGTGTTGTTGACGACCTCGATCTCCTGCTCTTCGGCAAGGTAGTCGATCAATATCTTAAACATAAACCGATCCAACTGGGCTTCCGGCAGGGGGTAGGTCCCCTCGAGCTCAATGGGATTTTGGGTCGCCAGTACGAAAAATGGTTTGTCGAGTTCGTAGGTCACCCCGGCTGTCGTCACCTGCTGTTCCTCCATTGCTTCGAGCAGCGCCGCCTG
>CALZJV010000028.1 GCA_945787595.1 uncultured Desulfobacterales bacterium
GGTTTGGCACCTCGATGTCGGCTCATCACATCCTGGGGCTGGAGCAGGTCCCAAGGGTTTGGCTGTTCGCCAATTAAAGTGGTACGTGAGCTGGGTTTAAAACGTCGTGAGACAGTTTGGTCCCTATCTTTCGTGGGCGCAGGATATTTGAGGGGATCTGTCCCTAGTACGAGAGGACCGGGATGGACGAACCAATGGTGTTCCAGTTGTCGCGCCAGCGGCATTGCTGGGTAGCTAAGTTCGGAAAGGATAACCGCTGAAAGCATCTAAGCGGGAAGCCAACCCCAAGATTAGATATCCCTTCCGCATGGAAACATGCAGAACTGAAGACCCCTTGTAGACCACAAGGTTGATAGGCCGGGTGTGTAAGTGCGGCAACGTATTTAGCTAACCGGTACTAATTGGTCGTGAGGCTTGGCCGCAAAATAATTCACATGATCATCTTGTATGTCAAAGTTTCGTGTCGGATACAAATTATAATAAGTGTTAAATGTCCGATTGTAAAAATTCATCCAATCAATGCATTAAGCACTATAATACTATGTACGAATGACTATTTTCGGCGGCAATAGCGAGGAGGTAACACCCGTTCCCATCCCGAACACGGAAGTTAAGCTCTTCAGCGCCGATGGTACTGCACGGGCAGCTGTGTGGGAGAGTAGGACGCCGCCGAATTTTTTTTAACCCGGAATCAGATTCTGATTCCGGGTTTTTTATTTGGTGCGCAAGGCATGTGGCTGTTGCGGAGCTTTTACCATAAAAACTAGAAAGCTACCGTTTATGATAATCGTATTATCCTCCTGTTGGCATCCATATCCGAGAATGGAACCGCCATTCGCTTGAATAGATCATTATCTACCTAAAACTGTATCCATATAGTCTATAATTTAAGCTTCAAGCCTTTTTAGATTCAGCAACTGCTGGCACCCCGATAAATTCAGGCCGAAAGTCTATAGACCAAAGCCCATCAGTCGGCAACATGCGGTTGTTTGTAAGCTTTGATGACATGGACCGACGAACACCATAGTCATTTGATTCCAAAAGGAGATACACCGCTATGAAACAGCCTTATATTATTGTTTTTTTCTTGATTTTTCCCCTTGTCGTGATGGGATTTACACTTGATAATGCCATCGTGCCCCAAATGGAAATCCTCGCTGGCGGTCCGCCAAAGGATGGAATCCCAGCTTTACTGGAACCGAAATTTGTCAATGCCGTGAAAGCCGATTTTTTGAGTCCTGAAGATCAGGTGATCGGAGTGCTTTTATATGGTCAGCCGAAGGCCTACCCAATAAAAATCCTCAATTGGCACGAGGTGGTAAATGACTATGTAGGCGATATGCCCATCGTGGTGACGTTTTGACCACTGACCCAAACCGGAGTGGTCTACTCCGGCAAGGTCGATGATAAGATATTTACCTTTGGCGTGTCCGGCCGCCTTTATAAGAGCAATGTGCTGATTTATGATCATCAGACCGAAAGCCTGTGGTCCCAGCTGAAGGAAACCGCGATTGCCGGGCCGATGGTGGGCAAGAAACTGAAAAAAATATCTGCAATACGGACGACCTGGAAGCGTTGGTTGAAAAAACACCCTCTGACAAGGGTGCTTTCCATCGACACCGGCTATGCCCGTAATTATGCTGTCGATCCTTACGAAGGCTATTACCGGGCGCTGGGAATCATGTTTCCGGTCGGCGATGTGCGCACGGATTTGCCGGCTAAAGAAATGGTGCTGGGAATTGAAATCAACGGTGCCGCCAAGGCTTACCCACTATCGTTAATAGAGCGAAAAAACGGTATGCTCAAAGACGAAATCGGTGAAAATTCGGTCCAAATCATCCTATCGAAGGAAGGGCAAGTCATGGATGTTCTGGATCATCAGACCCGGATGATCCCCTTCATCTTCGCCTATTGGTTCGCCTGGCAGGCGTTTCACCCGGATACTGCGGTATATGTGGATGCGAAATAGGTGCCTCCTGACTTATAATGTCCTATATTGTGTGTCCCAAATTTAAAATTTGCATCTTCGAGCGTTCGGATGCCTTTGTCCGCGATATTCTCTATAAAAGAAGGCTCGTTTAAAAGCGTCGAGATAAATTCCGCATCATCCATCGAGAACAGTCGAACACTCAAATTTTCTGTATTTAGAACCATTAAGTCTTCCGGAACATTCTTTTTGATATCCCGCTGAATAAAAAATGCCCAACAATTGATATGTCTGTTTAATTCTAAAAGTTGATTAACTTGTTATATATGCTACCCGCCACACCCGCAGCCACAGTCACATCCTGCCCCACCGTGGGCGGACATATCGGCCATAGCCTTTACAATTTCTCTGTTCTCAGCGGGTGTCACGGCTTCAATTTTGACCTGCAGGTAGACATCGTCTCCGTCGTCAAACAAGTCCTTTAGGGGGGGATTGAGGTGTTCAAAGAAGCTGAAGATGTGCTCCTTTTTCAGGTGAAGCAAAACGCTCTCGCCTTCGGCTTTGCCCACCAATTCATATTCAAAAGGCATCATGCCTTTCGGACCCAGGCCGAAAATGAATTCAATCTCCGGGTGCTTTGGGGTGAGGTTCATGGTGTCTTGAATCTTTCCCGCTTGTATAGATAATGTGATCTTTTTTAAATTTTCTACTTTGTTCATTTTTGGCCTCTTTCAATTAATTGTTCACCGCCCGTTCGTTTCACTCACTCGAGGCGCAGAGGGCGCAGAGAGAATTTTCTTTTGCCCGATCGTGAGAATTCGATCGGGGATAAACCATAAAAAATCGGGGTTATGACCAATAAAAAAGTAAATTAAAGGTTGCCAAAAGTTCTAGAAAATATCGGCCCTGGAGTATTGGAGTGTTGAAAAAAAAAGATATCAATCCTATCGTCATTACTCCAACACTCCAGTACTCCAATACTCCGAAATTAATTGAAATTGAAAGCTACCATGACGGATTACCCTCTTTTGGGTCATAGATCCGAAAAAAATTAATCCCTCTGCGTCCTCTGTGCCTCGAGCGAAGCCCCGCGGAGCGGGATGCAAGCTCGGGCGGTGAATAGATTTAATCTAAATGTTTCGGTGGTTTGCCGATTTTATCTACCAGCGCCCGCTGGCGGTTGGTGACGATGATATTTTGTAATAATAACTGTTGGGGTATGGAGGTTCCTATATATACCCATTTTTTTCAAACCACTTGACCGCTTCAGCGATGCTTTCTTCCAGTGGTCTTTGTCCGAGGTTCAACTGTCTCCTGGCCTTGCTGCAATCCCACCAGGAGTAGTGGCTGCCTACCCGCACCCAGGAGGCGCTGGTGACCGGCGGCTTTCCAGTGACGCGGGCCAGCAGTTGATATCCATAGCCCGAAGACACCGCCACCCAGCGGGGAAGCTTGATGAACGGTGATTTCCCGCGGCCGGCCACCTTTACGATGAGATCGAAATATTCCTTGATACTGACATTTCTGTTGCCGAGGACATATTTTTCGCTCACCTTTCCTTTTTCCATGGCGGCTACGATTGCCCGGGCACAATCGGTCAAATCGATCAGGTTGATGCCGCCGTCCACATAGCCCGGGAGTTTACCTTTGAGGATACTGATGATCAACGCCCCGGTAGGCGTGGGAGCCATGTCCCCGGGACCGATGGGGCTGGCAGGATTTACAATGACCACCGGCAGCCCCTGGCGGATAAATCCCAGTGCGACTTGCTCGGCGCGGTATTTGGAAATGTAGTAATGATCCTTTGTTGAATTTAAATTAAATACAGCGGACTCATCCGCCGGGTTTTTGCCGTGGGCTCCCAAGGCGGCCACTGAGCTGCAATACACGATTTTTTGTATACCTGTTTTTTTGCAGGCCCTGAGCACGTTGCGGGTGCCTTCTTCATTGACCTGGTACATCACGCCGGCATCCGGCAACCAGTTAGCATAGATTGCTGCCAGATGATAGACCTTTTCACAGCCTTCAAGTGACCGGTGCAGGGAATCCATATCGCGAATATCGCCATATACGAGCTTGACATCAAGGCCCTCCAGATTTTTCGTAACGCTGGTTTCCCGCACCAGGCAGCGAACCTTGTTTCCATTGCCCAAAAGCTCCCGAACAACTGCTGATCCGATATAGCCTGTTGCACCCGTAACTAATGTGCTCATGGAAGATTGCCCCCAATTTTAATCAAACTTAAAAATCCTGGTCCTTTGGGACAGGTCAGAGATAATCGGCTCTGCCTGTAACAGTTTCAAGGAGTGATGGAGTGATAGTCTAACGCACCTGAACTCTATGCATCAGAGAATCTCGATGGCCTCTGTTTAAAGATACGTTAGATCGGTGTTGGGTTTTCGTTTTTCCAACACTCCATCGGTATATTGAGCAGTACAGAGTCAAGGAGAGCCCCCTTCCAGGGGGCCAACCAAAGCCAGGTCCTTTGGGCCTGGATTCTTTACTTTACCCGAATTGAGCTATTTGTTTCTTTTAAGTCCGGGCTTGTCCGGGATTGGTTTAAGTTAGACAGGACTTACAGGATCGAAATTTTTTTTTATCCAGACAATCCTGTTAATCCTGTCCAATTAAGGTCTTTGCCAACCGTTTTGCCAGCCCGATGATCGCCAGCCCGATGATCGTCAGGACCGTGGGTCGGTCGAGCGCCTCCGGAAAGACACTGGCATCGCAGACATACAATCCATCTATTTCGGTCTTTAGATTTGTATCCAGCATATCACCGATTCTGACGGTTCCACTGGGATGGGTTCCGATCATAGGGCGCATGAAAATGCTCGATTTTTTTACGCCGGCCTCAATCAGTATGCGCTTGCAGACTTCATAGGCCTGGCTTAATCTTTCATTGTCACCGGCCGTAAGGGGTTTGCGGATTTTGCCATCCGGATAGATGCCGCCGGAGATGTCATCTTTTAGCTTAATCATGATTCCCAGCATCCGGTTCCATTGAAGCCAGCGAAGGGCAGGGCCGATCCCTTGGCGCGCGGCTGCCAGGGGATACATAAGCCAGGGATCGGTTAAAGTGCTGAGCATGTAACCGGCGTCCGGGTTCTCCCAGGACCACGACATGGGCGGCTCCTTGCCGGTACCTTTTTCACGGATAACACCATAGATCATGGTTGTGGCATCCATGGTCAAGCCGACACCTGCTGCGTTGATTCCCGAGTTTTGAAGTATCCGGGGAGATCCGATGCCGCCGGCCGCCAGCACCACCGTTTCGGCCCCGGCCGTAAATTTTACGCCACCTATTCTTCCCTCCACACCAACCACATGGCCATCATCGATCAGAACATTATGAACCCGGGCACACTTTCTTAGGCGGGCACCGCCGGAAATTGCCTCATCCACCCACTCGGCAGCATTCCATTTGGCATGGCAGCGGCATCCAAGCATGCAGTTCGCCTGACAATTAAAATGTTTACCGTGACGATTACTTTTTTCAGGATTCATGAATTTCGGCTGAGCAAACCAATCGTAACCCAGGGCTTGACCGGCCCTGGCGATTCGGGTGGATGCCATACCTCTTAAATCCGCAGCCAGGGGATTGATTTTCAATTCATCGATGGTCTCTTTTACCTCGATGTCGATATCGACACCGTACTTATCTTTTAGCCATGGGGGTGGTGCAGCGGCGCAGCCTGCGTACATGCTGGTTGCGCCGCCCACCATGATGGGGGAGATGATATTCAGGCCCTCTTCGGTAAACAGCAAACTCATGCGGTCCGAATAGCGCAGGGCTCCCAGATAGGTGCCGTAATAAAATTTGTTGCGGTGATCGTAGCCGCGCTCTAAAATGAGAACGGTTTTCCCTTTTTGGGTCAATTCCCTGGCAACGGTTGCCCCGCCGGGTCCGGATCCAACTACGATGACATCGGCTGAGAGATTTATTTTACGAAACATTAGATACTTCTTTAATAATAACCTGAAGTGTTTTTGGTAAATTCCGATAATCCACACTATCCGCCTGGCCAGAAAGATCGACCGAGTTGTACGTATGCCAGTATAAAACCGGGCCTGAATCCCGGCCCTGTTTCCGGCAGTAGTCATGTACGGCGGCAAACGTCTTGGCGGTGTAAGTGGGATCGAGGGTGATGCCCTCTTCTTTTTTTACCAGCCGGCATACGGTGGTTCCGGCTTGCGTGGGCACGCCGTAACCGCCTCCGAAATAGTCCTGCACGATTGAAGGTTTTCTGGCTGTCAAATCCGGCAGGCGCCGGTATCTTTTCTTTAAATAACCATAAGTTCTATTCATCAGTTTTTCAACTGTGCGTTCGGTGCAGGCTTGAAACGGACCCAGATGAGATTCCGACACCCTCACACCGACCACCCGGATCTGCAATCCGGCCAGCGCAAATCCCAGTGACAATCCGGCCAGGGTGCCGCCGGATCCCAACGGACAGAAAACCACCGCCGGCTCGGGAATCTCACCGTTGTCGATCTGTTCTTTTAGTTCAAAGGCAGCGTTGACATAGCCGATGGTACCCGCAGCATTGGAACCGCCGGCAAATACATAGCAGGCACCAGGGTGCCTGATTCTATGCAGCAGGTAATAGGATAGCACGGTGTGCCAGCGTGTTTTTTTATAAATTGTGACGGCATGATACTTTTCGAAAAGAAGCAAATTCTGTTTCACACGCCCGTTGAGCGGTTGGCGGAACAGCAACAGGGTGCAGTCGATCCCCAGCCGGTCGCAGAAAATAGCCGTTGCCAGTCCGTGGTTGGTGCCGATCCCGCCGAAGGTGACGATATGCCGGATGTTACGTTTGCGGGCTTCGGCCAGGATAAACTCCAGCTTTCTGACTTTGTTGCCGCCGTACAGCGTGCAACTCCGATCATCGCGTTTAATCCAAAGGTTTTCATAACCCAACTGCCGCAATGGGTGAACAGGCGTGGGGAATGTCCCCAGGGGGAGCCAGGCTATTTTTTGTTTCAGTTCAGGATAATTTCTGAATAGAAATGGAATTTCTGATTTTTCAGGTATCCCAGTTTTGTCCATGGTTGCTCAGATCTTCCAATCGTATTCCTCTTGAAATAAGATACTTTTTGCGCCTAAAATAATATGCCGATCCGGTAAGAATAAACAGGATAAAGCTGCCGACTTTCAATGGCGACTTTAAATCATACAGTATAATGATGGAGAAAAAAACAACCATCAATATTCCCACGATCGGGCAGAACCACAGCCAGAATCCTTTCAGCTTAAAACCTGATTTACGGTAATGCTCCGGGTAATATACCGGCAGCTTTATGGCTGCAATTTGGATAGGAATAAAAATTATCAAAGCGCCCAGGGCTGCATAGGATGCCAATGTCTCCAGGGAGAATCCTGAGATGATACCCGCGACGGAAAAAATCCAGATGATGGTCAAAAAAACATGGGGCGTCCCAAATCGCCGGTTCAAGCAGCCCAGCCATTCAGGCAGAAGTTTGTCCTGCACAATCATCAACAGGGATTTGGTTCCCACAATAAACAAGGCATTCAGGGTGGTGATTAATGCCAGTATGGCACCGCCGGTGATGAAGAAAAACAGCCCGGCCCTGCCGGTGATGAGCTGACAGACACGAATCAGCGGTTCGTCTGCTTCCATCAGAGTTTGAGCAGGCACCGCACCGACGGTTGCTACTGCCACCAGTATATAGATCCCCAATATGATTGGAAAAGCGATAAAAAAGGCTGACGGAATGACTTTGCCCGGATTGATGATTTCCCCTCCAAGTTCGATGATTCCGTTGGCACCAAGATAGGTGAACGTCAACAAGGCTGTGCCAAGGAAAAGATTAGATGAACCTTTCAGAAACATGTTTGAAAAATTCTCGGGCTTGATGACAAGAATACCTTTTGTAGAATAATAAATCAGAGCAGCAATGAGGATTATAACAAGAATACCCTGGATTTGGGCCGCAAGTTTTACGCCAAAAAGGTTGATCACAAATATAAACGTTACGATGCTTATGGCGCCTATTGTGGGTGATAAGTTCGGCAGGTAGACCTGGGCGTACCGTGCACTGCCCAGCGCATACAATGGAATCTGTCCGACAAATGAAGCCAGTGCATACACCCAGATACCCACAAATGCCAGCCCCGGCGATACCATCCGGCTGGGATATCTGTAATTGGCACCGGTGGTGGGGATGGCCGAGCCCAGCATGGCAATAGGCATCATACTGATGAATACGGGCAAAACGGCCAGTGAATAGGCGATCGGGAGGGCCTGGCCGACTATTTTGAACACGACTCCGGTAAATACAAACACCCCTCCGCCGATGGTAAAGCCGATTGCAATAAACGCCACCGCGGGAAGTTTCAATACACGCTTCAGCTCGGGAACGGGCATGATATCGTTTCGCAAATATAGGTGAAAAGCTGAAATCTCAAAGTTGACGGCAAGTAATGATTAGTTAATTCTAACATTGAAAACTAGTCCTCTGGGCCAAGTCAGAGGCAGTTGGCTATGCCGTGAAAAGGGCCGACAAGAATACAGAAGTCAGGAGACAGAATTCAGAATAAAGTAATCGCCTTCGGCTCAGCCGGAAAATATAAAATGTGTCGGCGCGAAGCGACATCATTCTATTCTGACTCCTGACTTCTGGCTCCTGAATTCTGTGTTTCAACGCCGGCTAACGCTAAAAGCCCTTTCCAAGGGCCAACCAAAGTCTGGTCCTCCCTCTCTCCGAGCTGTAGGCTCTACGAGCCGGAAGCCGGGCTGTAGGCCCTGCGGGCCGGAAGCTGGGCCAGGATTCTTTACTTCTCTGCCACCACCCAGGCGGTATAACGGTCGTCATGTTCAATTTTTGCCGAACAACCATAGGACGCTATCATTTGTCGGATTTTTTGCGGAGTGTAAAAATGACTGCGCATCAGCAATATTTTTTCAGCTAAAGCCAGGATTTTAACGCCTTTGTGATTCAGGTCCGGTTCCTCGATGACCAGACGGCCACCGGGTTTGAGCACACGCAGTAAATCTTCAATCGCTTCGCGCTGGTCGCAGAAATGGTGCAGGGCATCGACCACAAGAACCCGGTCAAAAATTTCGTCGGCAAAAGGAAGTTTCTCGACATGGGATTGCACCGGGCGGATTTTTTTGCCCCCTGCTTTTTTCAGCATGCGATGGGATAAATCGCTGACAACTATCTGACCGACCAGTTCCTTCAGGTGGGAAGAAACCCTTCCGGTACCGCCGCCACCGTCCAGCAACCAGCCATCCGTCGGCAATTTCAACAATTGCTGCAGACGTTCGGTGTCCGGTGGGCCGATCAACCGGTCGTATATAGATGCAATGAGATCAAAATGATCGAGCATATTTTATAAGTTCCTGTTCCCAATGGTTCGAGGAAATCAGGTAACAATTCCCAGTTCTTTGCTATGCAAGAGTTTTTCTTTTAGATTTTAAAATATTGATCTTATGGGACATATACGATATTCTATCCATATCTGCAATTGAACTTTAAATTTACTCGTTTTTAAATGGAAAGAAAACCTTATTAGTTAAAACATCAAAAAAATAAAATTATGGGATGGGGATGCAATGAAAATCATTGTTATAGGAACCGGATATGTCGGCCTCGTTCATGCAGCGGTGTGTTCAGAATATGGTCATGATGTTTTCGCACACGACATAGACAAGGAAAAGATCGAGGATTTTGCCAGCGGTCAGCCCGAACTCATTGAAAAATACGTCAACGAGCCCGGTCTGGTGAATATCATTCGAGAAACACTGGACAAATCCCTGCGTTTTTCCCATAACCTGGAAGCCATCATTGAAGGGGCAGATACGATTTTTATGTGTTTGCCCACGCCCTCAAATATTGACGGATCTACAAATCTTACTTTTTATGATGCCGCCGCCGAATTTATTGCAGAAGTCCTTGCCAAAAGAAAAGATAATCGCCGCGTCGTGCTTGTGAACAAAAGCACCGTTCCTATCGGTACGGCACGCCATTTGGAAGAAATCATGAAATCGCACGGGGTTGAAAATTTCGGTGTCGCATCCAATCCCGAGTTTCTAGCGGAAGGAACAGCAGTGGTGGATGCACGCCGGCCCCACCGCGTCGTCGTGGGCTGTGACAGCAATGAAGATTTTACCATCCTGCGACGGGTATACTCTCAGTTTGTCCATCATGTCCGAATAAAATATATTGAGACCACACCGGAGACCGCTGAAGCCATCAAATACGTGGCCAATACCGTTCTGCTGACCTACATTTCTTTCTGGAACGGTGTGGGGGCTAAAATCGGCGAGAGAATGCCCAATGTGAATATCGATGACCTCCGGCTCGGTGTTACCTCTGACGACCGCATCAGCACATGGGGTTCTTTTGTGAGCAACGGGGCGGGCGGAAGTTGTTTCGGCAAAGATATCGCTTCTCTCATTTACCAGCTGCGTCGGGTGAACGTGAGCACCAAGATGCTGGAAGCCTCATTTGAAGTCAATGAGTATCAAAAGGTATACCTTATCGATCGAGCGATCACCGAAGCCGGATTCAAGTTCAACAATCAAACCGTGGCGGTTTTGGGGTTGGCTTTTAAAAAGCACACCAGTGACATGCGAGATGCCTCGTCGATAAAAGTTATTGAATCTCTGCTCGGAAAGGGGGTGGCGGCTATCCATGCCTATGATCCCCTGGCAAATGAATCGGCCGCTAAAGTATTTGATCCATCGAAAAACATCTTGTTCGAAAAAATCAGTTATTATAATTCCGCCAAGGAAGCTATCGAAGGATCGCATGCCTTATTCATTTCATCGGATTGCGAGGAATTCAGAGGATTTTCCCGGACCATCGAAGATACGGTGAAACCTCCCTACCTTGTGATGGACGGGAGACGGATGATACCCGACCACAATGAACTGGTAGCCAAAGACATCACCTACCTTGCAGTGGGATCGAGGGTGATGACGCCGGCCTGAGGCATGCTGCAGAAAGTCAAGCCGCATCCCGCCAAAAGTAAAAATTGAATATTTCCGATTATGAATTTAAGCAATTCAATCTTCATTATCCACCATCCAACAGACAGCGTCGGAGATACATTATGATGAAAGGCATTTTATTGGCGGGGGGATCGGGTTCCAGGCTGTATCCTCTCACCCTTGGCATCAGTAAGCAACTTCTTCCGGTGTATGACAAACCCATGATTTATTACCCGCTTTCCGTGCTTATGGAGGCGGGAATTCGGGAAATTCTCATTATTTCCACGCCGCACGATCTGCCCTTATTTCAGAAAATTCTCGGCGACGGATCTCAACTGGGACTGTCGTTTTCCTATGCCGAACAACCGCGCCCCGAAGGCCTTGCCCAAGCATTCATTATCGGAGAGTCATTTATCGGCAAAGATTCAATTTGTCTGATCTTAGGAGATAATATCTTTTATGGCCCAGGCCTTTCCGAAACACTGCAACGTACCGCCCAAATGAACCAGGGGGGACTTATTTTCGGTTATCTTGTGAGGGACCCCGAACGGTATGGTGTCGTCGAATTTGATTCAACCGGCAAGGTAACAGCAATTGTGGAGAAACCTGAACATCCCCGATCCCAATATGCGGTGCCGGGTCTTTATTTTTATGACAATGATGTCATAGACATTGCCAAGGGTCTCAAACCTTCCGACCGGGGTGAACTGGAAATCACAGATATCAACATGGCATATTTAAGACGCCGGGATCTCAGGGTAGAACTTCTAGGAAGGGGATTTGCCTGGCTCGATACCGGAACCCACGAAGCGCTCCAGCAGGCGGCAAGCTATGTACAGGCGATTCAGGAAAGACAGGGCCTGAAAATCTCTTGTCTGGAGGAAATTGCATTCCGTTTGGACTATATTGACAGGGAGCAGCTCAGAAAACTGGCCGCCAATTTCATAAAAAACGACTACGGACATTATTTGATGGAATTAGCCGATGAAACCGAAGATGATTGAAATTTATTGAATTTATTTGCCAGCTGTGGTTGGATACTTGATGCTCGATACTTGATGCTCGATATTGGATGCTTGAAACGCGATGCCGGTAGTTTAAGATAGAGGATCGAGGGTGTCAGCTACAAGGCAAAGCGCAGGGCGGATAACGCGGTCCATCCGACTTACCAAATCCGAAATCTCCAATCAAACCTCCATCACTCAATTACCCAATTTAATATCCGCTATTTCCTTGACAGGATGCAGGATAGAGAGTAAAAATCCAAGTTTAATTAAAATCCGAGCTAGGGGGAATCAATGAATTATAAAAATACACTCAACCTTCCCGCCACCAAGTTTCCCATGAAAGCCAACCTGGCGAAACGGGAACCGGAGCAGCTGAAATCATGGGATGAATCCCGCCTGCACGAACAGATCCGCAATACTTCCAAGGGCAGGGAGCAGTTTATCCTTCACGATGGTCCCCCCTATGCCAATGGTTACATTCATATCGGAACGGCGCTGAACAAAATACTGAAAGACATAATTGTGCGCTCAAAACAGATGTCAGGCTTCGATGCCGTATACGTGCCGGGCTGGGATTGTCATGGCCTTCCTATCGAGCACAACGTGGACAAAGAAATCGGCGATAAAAAGAAAGATCTCAGCATGGCGCAGGTTCGTCGACTGTGCCGAACCTATGCCGAAAAATTCATCGATATCCAGCGTGAAGAATTCAAACGCCTCGGGGTAATGGGAGTTTGGGATGATCCTTATTTGACCATGAATTACGGGTATGAAGCCACCATCGCTAGAGAATGCGGCAAATTCGCCAAAGACGGCAGTTTGTTTCGCAGTAAAAAACCGATTTACTGGTGCTTTACCTGTCAAACCGCTCTGGCAGAAGCTGAAATCGAATATTCCGACGATTCTACACCGTCGATTTACGTCAAATTTGCTTTGAAAGACGATTTGACCAGTGAATTGCCGTCGCTCAAAGGCAAAGATGTTTTTGTCATCATCTGGACAACTACACCGTGGACGCTCCCGGCCAATCTGGCCATCGCACTTCATCCCGATTTTGAATATGTGACCGTTGATGTCGGCGGTGGTCAGGTGTATATTCTGGCCCGAGAACTGGTTGATGCTTGCATGCTGACTTTCGGCATTGCCGAATATTCCATCATCGGAGAAATCGATCCGAAAATCCTTGAGAGCAAACGCTGCCTGCACCCGCTGTATCAACGTGACTCCCTGATTATCCTGGGATCCCATGTAACCCTGGATGCCGGTACCGGTTGTGTACACACTGCACCCGGCCACGGACGGGAAGACCATGAAGTGGGGCTATCTTATGGCCTGGATGTTTACTCTCCGGTGGACAACAAGGGTTGTTTTACCGAAGATGTCAAATATTTCAGCGGTGAATTTGTATTTGATGCCAATAAAAATATCAATGCCAGATTAGAAGATATTGGAGCCCTGGTCCGGGAAGAAACCTTTGAGCACTCTTATCCGCACTGCTGGCGCTGCAAAAAGCCGGTGATTTTTCGGGCCACTCCCCAGTGGTTTATCTCCATGGAAAAGACCGGTCTACGTAAAAAATCACTGGAAGCTATCGACAAGGTCAACTGGATACCCGGCTGGGGACGGGAAAGAATTTACGGCATGATTGAAAATCGACCCGACTGGTGCGTTTCACGGCAGCGGGCTTGGGGCGTACCGATAACAGTTTTTTATTGTGAAAAATGCGATGCTCTGCTGCTCGACGAACAAGTCATGCAGCGAGTTTATCAGCTATTTGAGGAGTACGGCGCCGATATCTGGTTTGAAAAGGACGTGTCGGAGCTCTTGCCGGATGAAATTACCTGTAAAGAATGCGGCAGCAGGCGGTTTGTCAAAGAGACCGACATCCTTGATGTGTGGTTCGATTCCGGTGTGAGCCATGCTGCCGTGCTGGAGCAGCGATCGTATTTGAGATGGCCGGCCGATCTTTACCTGGAGGGCAGTGATCAGCATCGCGGATGGTTCCACAGTGCCCTGCTAACAGCCGTAGGCACCCGGGGACGAGCACCCTACGATGCTGTCTTAACCCATGGATTTGTGGTGGATGCCGAAGGTCGAAAAATGTCCAAGTCCATCGGAAACGTCATCTCGCCCAGCGAGGTGATCGGAAAATACGGCACAGAAATATTACGCCTTTGGGTTTCGGCATCTGACTATCGTGAGGACATTCGAATTTCCGATAACATCTTAAAACAGCTGACTGATGCTTATCGGCGCATCCGAAACACAAGCCGTTTCATGTTGGGAAACCTTTATGATTTCGATCCTGAAAAAGACGCGGTTGATTACGATTCGATGCCGGAAATCGATCGATTTGCGCTCCACAAGCTGCAACTCATCGTCGAAAAGGCGCGCGCTGCCTACGAGGCTTATGAATTTCATGTTATCTACCACTCGCTTTATAACTATTGCACGCTGGATTTGTCGGCCTTTTATCTTGATATCCTTAAAGACCGGTTGTATACATCAGCACCGCAATCTATCGAACGGAAAAGCGCCCAGAGTGTTTTATACCTTATGGTCGAGGCCATTGCCCGCCTAATGGCTCCCATTCTACCATTTACTTCCGATGAAATCTGGCAATACATGCCGGTGAAAAACAGTCGGGAACCCAATATCCATCTGACCTCATTACCTGAAATAAATCCGGTTTTCAAAGATGATGCCCTGTTTCAAAGATGGGAGTTCCTGCTGAAAATTCGCACTGAAACCACCAAAGCACTGGAGGAGGCCCGGGCAAAGAAGCTCATCGGACATCCTCTGGACGCCGCGGTAACCATTTCAGCAAAAGGGGATATACATGACGCCCTGCTGCCCTATGCAGACAAACTAAGGTCGCTGCTCATTGTTTCTCAGGCTACCCTTGTAAAGGATGAGACGCTTAACATTGCGCTTCAGAGTGGGGAAATAGAAGGCCTGACCATTCAGGTTGAGCCTGCATCTGGCGAAAAATGTGAACGATGTTGGGTATTTGACACCTCTGTTGGGAGTCATCCCGAACAGGCGACTATTTGTGATCGATGTCGGGATGCGCTGGCCGGGATGGAATGATTACAGACCGCAGGGCCAACGCCGGACATGGTCGGAGAGAGGATTGCCTTTTTTTTCTGCTGAAAAAATGCCTGATCCAATGGCTTCTTGGTGAGAAAGCAATCCAAGATTGAGATCAAATGTTACCAAATAAATATACCAAACTGGCAATCGTAGCCGGACTCGTGGTGCTGGCCGACCAGGTTTCGAAGGCATTCATTTTAAAGCATCTGCCGTATCACCAGAGTATTACAATCATAAAAGGTTTTTTTGATATCACCCATATCCGTAATCCCGGGGGAGCCTTTGGCCTTATGGCCAATATGAGCCCGATCGTTCGTACCGTGATTTTTCTGTTTATTTCATCTCTGGCCGTCGGCTTGATTTTTTATTTTTATAAAAAAACACCCAGCAGCCATTCTCTTCTTGCCACCGCTTTTGCCTTGATTTTCGGAGGTGCCATCGGGAATCTGATTGACAGGGTCCGATTTGGAAATGTTGTGGACTTCCTTGATATTTACCTCGGCAATTTCCACTGGCCTGCCTTTAACATCGCCGACAGTGCGATTACCGTAGGTATATTTATTTTCATATTTCATTTGCTGTTTAAAAAAATGCCGGAGTAGGTCCTTGTGAATTATTTTTGTGTATCTATTGGCAATAATATTGTATCGGGATCTTTTCGCATCTTCAAATGATTGAATATTGTCGATTGAAGATTGAATATTTAAGGAATTCTATCCATTTTAAAAAGACAGAGCGAAGCGACATCCACAAATATTCAATTTTCAATTTCAACTCGTCCGGGTTAGCTATGCGGTAGCGACTTTAATACCATGCCCGTTATCAGCCATAAAGAATTAGAAAAGTATTTGCGGGATCGGGGAAACGATCCATTTTTCCCTGTGTACCTGATTTACGGGGAAGATTTGTTGACCAAAGGTGCGTTTGATGCGCTTTTAAATGCGCTGATACCGGCCTCAGAGCGCAACATCAACTATGAACCGCTGGATGGGACTCAAGAAAATATTCACGAGGTTATCGGTCGGGTCAACACCTTTTCGCTGCTGCCCGGTACAAAAGTTATCGCGCTGCGCGAATCCAAGATTTTTTATGCCGGGCAGGACAAAGACCAATTGCTTGATAATGCCAAAAAAGCATTTGAAGATGATAAATTAAAAAAAGCTGCCGGACATCTTCTGGGTTTGATGGGGATTCTTAATCTCTCCTTCGAAGATATGGACAAACCCAACAGAGAAAAAAGCCTGGGTACCAACCATACTTCCGGTACAGATGACATATGGTTGGATGAAATCATCACTTACTGCCGACAGCACGACCTGCCCGTGCCCGTCGCCCGGGATGACTGCCGCATTTTACAGCTGGCTGTGGAAAAAGGATTCCCGAAAAGTAACCATCTGATCATCACAACGGATACGGTGGACAAACGGCGGGGCCTGTTTAAAACTTTAAGCAGTAATGGGATGGTTGTTGACTGTTCGGTGCCAAAAGGTGCGCGCAGAGCAGACAGGATTGTCCAGGAGTCCGTTCTGGTTGAAAAAATGAATTCAATTCTCACAAGGGGCGGCAAAACCATGGACCAGGCAACTTACCTAACTCTGTATGAAATGACCGGCTTCGACTTACGAACCTTTTGCAATAATCTGGATAAATTAATAAGCTGGGTTGGTGATCGAGTCCAAATTACCACTAAAGATGTCGAGTCCGTTTTACAGCGCACTAAAAGGGATCCGATCTATGAATTGACCAATGCTTTAGCGGATCGCAGCACTGATTCAGCTCTGTTTTTTCTGGATTCCATACTGTCTTCCAGTATTCATCCTCTGCAGGTGCTCACAGCTCTGGTCAATCAGGTCAGAAAACTTCTGCTGGCTAAAGGCTTCGTTAACAGTCCCCAGGGAAAAGACTGGCAGAGCGCCTGCCCGTATACCTATTTTCAAAAGCAAATTATGCCGGCTATTGTCGATTATGACCGCACGCTGATGGACCAATTGGACAAGTGGCAGGCCATGCATTATGCAGAGGCAATTTCGCAGAATACCGGGTTAGCGAAAAAAGGTAAAACGAAAAAAAGCAAAGCGACCACTGATCTTTTAATCGCTAAAAATCCGAAAAATCCCTACCCAATCTACCTGCTGCTCAAAAAATCGGACGGATTTTCTCAAGACAAGCTTACCAGCGCCCTAGAAGTTCTGGGTGAGGCCGACAAAAAGCTGAAAACCAGCCCACAGTCTCCGAAGCTGGTTTTGGAAAAAGCAATATTGAGTATATGCAAAATCTAGGAAGGGATACGGGTTGCGGGTTGCGCGTAGCGAGCTGCGTGTTGCGGGTAAAAAGGGCATGGAGCATCTAGAAGAATTTGGAAGTCGGAAAAAAAGACTTCGGATGGTGGATTTGAGAAAAGAGATAAAATTTGTGATTTAGGAATTGAGAGGGGGGAAGACGGAGAATATAAGAATTCGGAATTTGGATGGCGTCCTCCGGCCCATAGGAGACACAGGGGCCTACGCCCCGGAGGGAAATCGTAAAAAATGTAAAGCCCATGGAGCCAGATAACAAGCTCACTAAAAAATCTGTCTTTTAAAGGCTATGCGCTCTACCCCATACCCTATGCATTGTCATTCCGAATTCCGCCTTCCCACTTCCGAAATCTGAGATCTATCATCCGTCATCTGTATTCTGTCCTCTGAGTGCTAATCGGAGATTTACTAGATGGGTTTTATCAGACAGCAGGAAGAAAAACTTACGGTTCGATTCTTGAGTTGGCAATATGAGAAATTGAAAAAGCCGATTCCCGATCAATCGGAATTGGCGAGCCAGGCAGCTAGAATTGTCGAGGAAGCCCACCGGATTGCCCGCGAAAGAGGGCGTAATGTCTTATCCATTATCAAAGATCTCATCGCCGATATCAAAAAATAGCGGTTGTTTGTGCCAACGTTTTGCACTCTGGATTTTTGTTTTCACGGGAGTCCGAAGGACCTGCAATTATGTCCCTGCCCATAATAGAGAGTCGTATCGTTAAGATTGAATCGAACCGGTTCTCAGCTTAAAGTACATTCGGGGTATTATCTATTTAGATTTTCCCAGATGCCTCATAATGGATTCGTTTATTTCATGATCGTCTTCCTTGAGCATCGGAATGAGTTCAGTGGCAACTTCTCTTATTGATTTAATTTTCTTTTCGCGCATGACGCTTTGTATTTTTTCGACTCCGTCTTCTATCATCTTCAATCCATCAGCTATGTCAATTACATCTTGCTTATCCATGATTACATTTCCTTTCTTGCATTCGCATTTTTAACAGGGGTTGATTTTCCATTGTTTAAATCTTATTTTACTTTACTATAAAATTCAAGATAAAGGGGGATCTAACATGCAGGATGCCTGGGCAGAAAAACTATCCTGTGCTACTCATTGCCATCGGTGCAATCTGAAAATGGCACCGGACAACCCGAGAATTCTCTCTGTTTTAAACCATGAGGCCATTTGCATGGCTTGCAAAGATCAGGAGGAAAAGCGGGCTGATTATGAGCAAATGTCCAAACAGATGATCGGGCAATGTCTGATAGACACTGAAATGCAATGGGGTGATCCGCAGGGCTACTGCTATCACCATTTCTATCCGTTCACTTGCTGATAGTCTATATTAACCCCACATAACCGGATTTTCATCCAGATAGTGTGTAACAATTCGTCCGATTTCATCCATCCGAGCCAAATCATTCTCGGATAAAATTAGATCAGCTGCGCGGGCATTCGGAAACACCTGATCGGCGCTGCGGGCGCCGGCTATCGCAAATGTGCCGGCATGAGACACAACCCAGGCCAACGCCAGCTGTGCCAAACTCGCCGCATTTTTTTCAGCTATCGGACGAAGTCCGTCCAGCGCCTTTTGGGCACGCCGAAAATTGTCCGGGCTAAACAGCCTGTTCTTTTTGCGATGATCTCCTTTTTCAAATTTATGGTTCTGTGTAAATTTTCCAGTCAGCAATCCCTGGGCCATGGGCGAATACGCCAGGATGGATATATTGTTTTCGCGACAATAAGACATGATATCCCCTTCAATATGACGCCAGAAAAGGGAGTACGGGGATTGAATGCTGTCGATCCGAGCATATCGAGCAGCTTCTTCCAGCTGAGCGCATGAAAAATTGGATACACCAATTGCCCGTATTTTACCCTGCTCTTTGAGCTCATTCATGGCCGCCAGGGTTTCTTCTATGGGAACAGCCCGGGTGCCAAAGGCGCCAGCAGGCCAGTGGATCTGGTACAGGTCAATATAATCGGTTTTCAAATTTTTCAGGGACTGATGACAGGATTTAATGACCTGGTTAAATTGAAGACGATTGGCAAAAACCTTGGTAGCCAGGATTACATCGGTGCGCACCCCGGCTAAGGCTGCTCCGAGGATACGCTCAGAATGCCCTTTGCCGTAGGCCGCTGCGGTATCAAAGGTGGTAATGCCGGCCTCAAAGGCTGCTTGAACGGCCCGGGTGGACTGCGCATCATCGATTCCGACCCACATCTCTTTGCCGGCCTGCCAAGTGCCCATGAGAATTAGGGAAATTTTAAAATCAGACATGCCCAGCGCGCGAAGCTGCATAGGTTCCTCCAGGTTGCTGTAGTGAACGATAATTTCAATTTGTATCCACTATCCTTAGAATACAAACCACAATTTTGCGTAATCCCTGATTTATGATTAATCCCCATTTCCCTCATCTTGATTATTATAGATTAGTAACTTAATCACGAACAAGTCAAATACAAGCAAGGCCTTCATCTGTAAATAGGTGAATTTATTTCTCCGTGAACCCTTAGCGGGATGAAATGACAACAATCATCTTGACTTAAAGGTAGAAAATAGGGATGTTATCCCTTTATTCTTACCGCATTCATATCGGTGCCTGCCGAGGCGCATGATCGGTTTGAAATGTTTGAAGCACCGATTCTAAACGTCGGCGTTTATCCTGGCTGTACTCGTCGATTATTTATGTGCCGAAAATAGAAATTTTGATCATATTGAAAATGACGTTGAAAGTTTTGAGACATTCCCTCGACACAATATTGATCCGGCAAGGTGGGATGCCGGGCTTATAATTCGGTAATTTACTGCAAATCGAATAATTGATGTATCAACGATCGCTTTATATCCCTTACAAAAAAAGGAGAAAGACAGATGAAATGCCACGAAGTTGATTACAAAATTATCGGCGATGACATGCAGATTGTGGAGATCGAGCTGGATCCCTCAGAGACCGTTGTGGCTGAGGCCGGTGCAATGAATTACATGGATGACGGCATCACTTTTGAGGCCAAGATGGGAGACGGATCCAAAGCTGGCGAGGGTATGTTGGGTAAATTAATGAATGTGGGAAAACGCATGCTCACCGGTGAGTCGGTTTTTATGACCCATTTTACCAATACCGGGGCAGGGAAAAAGAGGGTTGCTTTTGCAGCACCATATCCTGGTAAGATCATTGCCCTCGATATGGTCAAAATAAACGGCGATCTCCTGTGTCAGAAAGATGCCTTTTTATGCGCCGCTCTTGGCACCGAAATTGGGATTGCCTTTACCAAGCGGCTTGGTACCGGTTTTTTTGGCGGTGAGGGCTTCATACTCCAGCGGCTGCGTGGTGACGGCATGGTTTTTATCCACGTCGGCGGCACCGTGGTCAAGAAAACACTGAAAAATGAAACGCTCAGGGTTGATACGGGTTGTCTTGCGGCATTCACGGCGGGAGTTAATTATGACATTGAATCGGCCGGTGGTCTGAAATCCATGTTTTTCGGTGGCGAAGGCTTTTTTCTGGCCACGCTGAGCGGCACCGGTGTTGTACTGCTGCAAAGTCTGCCGTTTTCCCGTATGGCCGATCGTATATTACAGCATGCGCCTTCAGGCGGCGGCAGTCGCAAAGGGGAGGGGTCTCTTTTAGGAACCCTTGGAGGATTTATCGATGGTGATAATCGTTAATGCTCTCAACGGATCTGCCAGGGGCGAGAGCTGGGGTGTTGAAAGTTACTCTCAAATAGACTCCTATGGGCTTAAATTTTGACTATATTTTTGATCCAACTTGTAAAAGGTTTCAGATGCCAGGTGTCAGGACGGAGACGCCATGGAGCTGAATCCTGACACCCGAAACCTGAAACCATATACCCGTAAATTAGAATATAAAAGGGATAAAATATAAAGGACTTGCAACGGGTAATATACGCCAGCTCAGGCGTGAGCCTAAACGGCAATGTCTAAAAATCTTCAACCTGAGACGGGCCATTGATACGCTGCCGGGGAATACGAATAGCGAATATTGCACAATGAGTATTCGGTTTGACCCTGTCTTCTGGCGAAAAGAAAATTGTAGCAATGCTGCTTTAAATGGAGATTGATCTTGTACCTTGCTTTTGAAAAAATAAATAGCAAAACTCGCTATTTCATCAGGGAATCTTATCGGCAAGCGGATCTTCTTCTGAGCCGGGATCTGATCGATTTAGGGGTCGATCCCGGCAGTTATATCGTTTATCCCGGGGGCAATTCATTTTATATCGATCAGATCGTGGAGGACCGGCTCGCCGACATGGGGGCCCAGACAGACCCGGATGAACTTGAAGACATGTTCTGGCCCTTCGTCCATCCGGAAATCCGAAGAATTTTAGAGCCGTTTCGCGACAGGGAAAAACGGCATCAGGCCAGCCGTCAAAAAGAGAAGCCGGAAGTTAAAAAAGATACACGGCTTCACATTTTTGATAAACGCCGGGTGCATTATTTAAGATTCGGTCAAATGGATCAACGAGATATCGGTCGGCTGCCGTTAAACTTTTTCCGGATTCTGAATAACAAGTCAAGGGATGAAATCGAGCAGACACTCATCAATATGGAAGCCGGGCTGTCACTCCGCGAATATAAGACCTATACATATGTGGTTTTTGATCTTCAGCAATTTTTTTATGAATCTTATGCAAAGAACACTCCGCAATCGTTAAGTACGGATAAGATCGATACGCATTTTATCGAGCAGGTCTGTCGCTTGAACACGGACTGCTCTTTCTGGGCCGGTATGAAAACCGGCGACAGTCTACACAACTATCTGGTGAGATATGTTCTTATGTATTTCGACCATGACTTCGCGCCCGGGTCCCTCATGGAGGATTACATCCGTCAGTTTATAAACAGCCACAGGGATTACCGTGCGTCCTATAAGACCGGTGTGTCCACCTTGAGAAAGGCCAGTGCTGCATTCGGCGAACCCCAAGAAGTGGTTAAAAAAATGAGCCGTAAGGAGCTTACACGTCTTTACCGGCTGAAGGCCCAGCAATTGCACCCGGATAAAGGCGGAGATACCGATAAATTTGTCAATTTAACCGACGCCTATCATGCGTTGTTGGAAACAAAGAAATAAGGTAACCGTTCACAGGTTCAGGGTTCAACGTTAAGGACAAAGAAGGCATTAAAGACCCAAAGTCCTCGTTAAAATGCTCATTTCCCAAACAATTGCTAATTTGGCTCCAAATTTTGGAATTGACCTGACGAAGCTGACGCTTTTCTCGTAAATACACATCCCAAATGCAGTCCAGGGACGAGAATGTAACCCCTGGCCCAGACCTGGCATGCCAAGATGTGGTGATAGAAAGCCAAGCCCATAGAATGCGAATCCAATTTTATAGCCAGATCACGTCGCACTCTCCGAGGCGTAGGCTACGAGCCGGAGGCCAGGGCGGGCTTGAACCCCTGAACCTTTGAACCCGAATCCCCTACGAAATGAGAATAAAGATGCGAGTCAATCTCCGATTACATACGTTATTATTTGTGCCGATCCTTATTTTGATGGGCTGTGCTGCAATCAGCCTGAATCGGCAGGTTGCCAATTTCCAGCGACCGCCTGAATACGTGAGGTTTTTCGAATTGTTCGACCGCACCGTGGCGGAGGCCGGTGTGCGGGATGGATCCGTTTTTAGAGTTTCAGGCTTTCCCTACCTGCGTACCAATCGGTTTTTAACCGGATTAAAAAATGATTTGAATACTGATGCCGGTAGAAATCAGTGGGTTCGCCGGCTTCAGCAACTGGATCTTGAGGCACGGCAAAAAGAAATTCAAAATCTGCCGGCCGCTGCCCTTAAAGATCTGGCCCGCCAGTTGGAAGAGCCGGTCGGCCGGCAACTGCTGCAGGCACGAGCCGCCTTTTATTCCGAAATGATGTTAATCCACGATCAGCGCCTGCCGGACTTTTATGAGGTCTTGCTAAGAGCGGTCACCGATCTGAGCGAGTATTCAACCGCCATGCGGGTTGCCGGGATCTATCCGTTGACAGCGATTCCGGTGACCGCTGTAACCCGCATCGTGCAGGAAAAGTTCAGAAAATGGCATTATACCCCGCTCGATCAACTTGAGACTATGGGTGAGCTGACCGCTTACGTGCCCTCCTGGAGCACGGAATATTCAGAACAAACTGTGCGCCTTGTATTAAATCGATCAAGGCAAAATGCGCTCCTCATTCCGCAGCCCTCTGCTGCGGATCAGAAAATTTTGCTTGCAATGTTTGCACCCGTCATCATTCAAGATGTCGCAGCCGAATATGATAACATCGGTGAAGTCGTGTGGCAGGATGATAAAGTGAGCGTCCATCCGGCGAAACCGACGGTCTATTATTATCTTTCTCATGCACGGTTAAAGAATGTGCCGGTTTTACAGCTTAATTATGTATACTGGTATTCGGCCAGAAACGGTCCGAAATCGCCGTGGATTGAAAGAGGTTCGATTGATGGAATAACCGTAAGAGTTTCACTTGATTATGACGGCCTCCCCTTTATGGTGGATATCATGAACAACTGCGGCTGCTATCATTTTTTTGTGCCTCATCATAAAAAGATCGGAAAGATGATTCCAACACCCGATGGGGTCGATGCCTTCGTGCCCCGTCGATTGCCGGAATCTTATCCGCGAAAGCGTTTAAAGCTAAGAATCATATCAGGCTGGCACCAAGTGGCTCATATGGATGATGATATGAATGAAGCCAGGTCTTTGCCGTACCAGATGGTTGCCTATGAACAGCTCGAAATGCTGCCTCATGACGATAAATCTTTTGAGAGCATTTTTAATTCAGCAGGAATCGGCAAAGACTCCGGGCGGATCGAGCCGCTTATATTATTTCCCATGGGAATTGTTGATATTGGCAGTATGCGTCAGCGAGGGCACCATGCCGTCAAGCTGGTAGGCCGTGAACATTTTGATGATCCCGATTTGTTTGACCGCAACTTTGAAATTAAGTAAGGTTTGACCGAATTCGGTTAAAACAATATATAGAATATAGGCTCTCAGATCTTTAGTTTATTTTTATGAATTACAAATAATATAAGTATGTTAAATTTAAAAACATAGTGTATTAAAGGATCTATAATTTGATATGACTATAGGAAAAAATCAGTTATTCGATTTCGATACTCCGGTGGAACGATACGCTACAGCCAGTCTGAAATGGGATAAATATAGGGATCGGGATATTATTCCCCTGTGGGTTGCCGACATGGACTTTCGATCCCCCCCCGCCGTCATCAAAGCCTTGCAGCAACGGGTCGCCTACGGTGTATTCGGGTATACCCTTACCCCGCAGGAATTAAATGAAATAGTAGTTGTCATGCTTAAAAATCTCTATGGTTGGGAGGTCGAACCCGGATGGCTGGTATGGCTGCCGGGCCTGGTTACCGGTCTCAATGTGGTTTGCCGTGCTTTGGGTGAGCAAGGAGATGACGTGATGACGACGGTGCCGGTCTATCCGCCGTTTTTAACGGCCCCCGAGCATTTCCGCCGTAATTTAATTAAGGTACCACTTATTGAAAAAAAAAACCGATGGAAATTCGATTTCGATCGACTTGAAAAATCGATAACTGCCAATACCCGGGTTTTCATTCTCTGCAATCCCCATAACCCGGTGGGACGCGTTTATACCAGGAATGAACTAGAAACCCTTGCCGCCATCTGTAAAAAACACAATGTCGTGATATGCTCCGATGAGATCCATTGCGGACTGATACTGGACAAGGACAAACCCCATATCCCGACAGCCTCACTGGACCCGGAAACGGCTGAACGCACAATTACCCTGATGGCGGCCAGCAAGACCTTCAATCTCCCCGGTTTGGGATGTGCATTTGCCGTGATTTGTGAAAAGAACCTGCGGCGGAAATTTAAAGAAGCTATGGCCGGGATTGTACCCAGGGTCAACACGCTGGGATATACGGCCTCAAGGGTGGCATTTGAAGACTGCAGCGACTGGCATGAAGCTTTGTTAGACTATCTGAGGGGCAATCGAGATACCGTTCAGGGAGCCGTCAATCGAATGCCGTTTCTTTCAATGGCTCCCGTGGAAGCCACATATCTTGCCTGGATTGATATGCGGGCTGCCGGGATAAGAAATCCGGCAGCTTTTTTCGAAGATGCGGGGGTGGGTCTTCAAGATGGGATTGAGTTTGACGGACCCGGTTTTGTGCGGCTGAATTTTGGATGTTCCCGAAGTTTACTGGAGAAAGCCTTGCTAAGAATGGCAGCGGCGATGGAAGATTATTTTAAAGGAAAAGGGGCACAGATCGAAAGCGCCGGTAAAAGCCGGCAAAGAGTAGGGGTTGAAAGTCCTCCGCATGGTAATGGTTAGCGACCAGCCGTGACCCCGAGTCATGCGTCGGCTTCCCGTAAGGGGGCGGCGAAGCGTTGACAGGGGGCGTG
>CALZJV010000029.1 GCA_945787595.1 uncultured Desulfobacterales bacterium
TATTGATGGAGCCTGCAAAAGGCTACAGCGTTACTTACAAAAGACCGCCTGGATTTCCTTCCGTACCATTGGCCATGGCCGAGGCCAAAGTTGTACTGACCCCCATGTCCGACACGGTGCGTTTCGCGGGCACCCTTGAACTTGCAGGATTCGACATGTCGATTAATAAACGACGGTTGCATGCTATCCTCAAGGCCGTAACCGCATACTTTCCGGATATCGATACGGATGCACTTGAGTTAATTGAAATCTGGCGCGGATTGCGGCCCTGTTCGCCCGATGGGCTGCCTTATCTTGGAAGATCCCGACTCTATGATAATGTTATCATTGCAACCGGCCATGGCATGAAGGGCATTTCGTTGGCACCAATAACAGGTAAAATTGTCTCCCAGCTTGCATCCGGTCAAACGCCGGCAATGGACTTGACCGTTTGCAGTGTAGAGCGTTTTAACTAATCTTTATCACATCGTTAAAAGCCCTTTCCAAGGGCCAACCAAAGCCTGGTCCTCTGGGCCAGGATTCTTTACTTTTAAAAACAAAATGAGCGCAAACAGACTAGAGCAGGCTATCAGAAAAAAAATCGATAGGGCGGGGCCCATTACTTTCGAGCGCTTCATGGATTTGAGTCTCTATCATCCCGAATTTGGCTACTATGCAAATAAAAGATTAAAGATAGGCCCTCATGGAGATTACTACACTTCGTCGCATCTGCATCCTATTTTTAGCTGGCTGATTGCAAATCAACTGGATGAAATCAAACGAATTTTGAAAGACCCTGATGACTTTACAGTGCTTGAAATCGGAGCCGGAAGAGGATACCTGGCAGAGGGAATTGTAAACTATGCCCAAAAGACCTTAAAATGGAAAGGGAACTGGAAATACATTATTGTTGAGAAAAATCCTCGCATTTTTGAGGACCAGATGAAACTTCTAGACCCTTATAAATCGAGAGTCGTGTGGAAAACTTCTTTTGAGGAGATGGACCAATTTTGCGGCTGCGTCATTTCAAATGAGTTATTAGACGCCTTCCCCGTTCACCTGGTAGTGATGAAAGACCGGTTTCAAGAAGTCTTTGTGGGAACAAGTGATAAGGGATTCAAGGAGATATACGGGGATATAAGGACCTCTGATCTGGCGGGGTACATAAGCCAATATAAGATACCCGAAATCAGCGGCTATCGGACCGAGATAAATTTAAATATTTGGGATTACCTTAAAAACCTGGATAAAATACTGTCGGAGGGATTTGTTATTTCAATCGACTATGGATATTCTGCGCGAGAATACTATGCAGCTGAAAGAAACAAAGGAACACTTTTCTGCTATTACAGGCATAGGGTGAATGATAATCCTTACACCAATATAGGGGATCAGGACATCACGGCACACGTGAATTTCACATCTCTCGCAGATTGGGGAAATAGGCTGGGTTTTAAGACGATCGGGTACTGTCCGCAGGGACTTTTTCTGGCTTCTTTGGGTATTGATGAAATCGTCTCAAGGGAATTAGAAACGAATCCGAATTTTCAAAATGAACTGCTGAAAATTAAAGGACTTCTATTTGGTATGGGCGATACCCATCAGGTGTTAATCCAGAATAAAGGTAAGGCGGAAATTCAAAACTTGAGAGGATTTGGGCTCAAAAACAGGATGGAAAGGCTTTAATCTCGAAGTATTTCATCCAATACCACAAAATGATGAAAGTAGCCGGAATCTTTTAGTGATTTATCAGGACCATAGAGGCTAATTAGTGCTTTTTCTAGAACATAGCCACGCGGCAACTTGAAAAGAGTGCACCTTTTTTCCATTTCCGGAATAATCTTGGTATTTATTTTCCTTCTCTGATGTTTGATTTCGCAGACCGTTATCACGTGATCAGCCCGTTTGTATAAAAGATCAATTTGGAAGCCTTGATCATTTTTACTAAAATATGGCGAGGCCAATAAAAGATCATCTGCAAAACCCATGATAGCCGCCAATTTTCTTGCCTGTTTCAGGCAAAACCTTTCGAAAGCAAAGCCCAACCAAGAATCAAAACTATCTTTTGTCAAGGTGTCAAACAATCTGTTTGAACTACTTTCGCTAATTATACGGAGATTGGGTTCTATATACTTGAAATAAAAAACAAGGAATTCATCCGATAGTTCATATTTTTTTAACTTCGAATTTATGCCACGATCAAACGGTATAAAGGAGCGTATGATTTCGGCCCTTTCAAGATTTTCGAGATATAGTTTTAAACCACCACCTGATGCGACTCCAGTTTTTACACTGATTTCACCTTGTGAATAAATTCCGTTTTTCAACAGATGGATAATCTTTAGGTAGTTTTTGGCTTCTTTAAATTGACTATAAAAGATACGATTAATTTCATTTAACATGATCCCATGAGAGGAAAAACATAGCATGTTTATATTCTGGTTAAACGAACGATTTGGGTTTACCTGCTCCAAATACTTAGGCACCCCGCCAAAAACCAACTGATATTTTAATATTTCTTCATAATTCCTTTTTTTACCAATAAGTTGTGAGGCTTCAGGTGGACCAAGACCTTTTAAAAGCATTTCCAGAGTAGTCCGACCGTAAAGAGCTTTCGAATGTAATACTTTTTTTATCATGAACGAAGCTACTGAGCCACAAAGGATCAGCATAAAATTTTTATTTTTCCAGTGATTATCCCAAAAGAATTTGAGCAGTGAAACAAGTTTGCTTCGGCCTACAGCCATCCATTGTAGCTCATCCAAAAACAGTATTTTTTTAACCCTGGTTTTCGTTTTAAAAAGCCGATCCGTAAGATATATGAATACTTGCTCCCAATTTTTAAAAACAACGCTATCCAAAATCGGATCATCGATTTGGTTTTTTAATTGTTCTTTAAAATGTTCAATTTGCGAAGGTGCCGTTTCACCCTCTAAAGCTTCAAATCCAAAAAAAGTATGCTTTTTTTCAGAAAAGTGCTTTATCAGGCTGCTTTTACCAATTCTGCGCCGACCATACAATACAACCAGTTCACTTTTACCCGATTGATAGGCATCCTCTAAAAGTTTCAATTCCTTTTTTCTGCCTACAAACATGATTGTCCTCCTATGTGGCTAAATGCAAAATCCGCAAACAAAAAGATAATAATATTGTTTGCGGATTATGTCAAAATAAAATTTCTGATCCGCAAACAACAAATAAATAATTTCTTTTGCGGATTTTGGGTCTAGTCGCTTTTTATGGAAGAAAAGGTCCCGTGAAATTTGATATCTAGGTGTTTTAGAAACCGAGGATAAAAGGGGTTATTCTTCGAGGATCAAGTCCACTTTCTTTTTTGAACCCATGCGCATTTTTAGTTTGTCTAAAAACCAGCCCAGGATAGAAAAATTTGTCGTCGCATCAAAAGGTATGTCCGGCCAATTTTGAGCGGGATGTTCGACGCGGTCCGAATTGTTTTCTTTCTTTCCTTCCATTCCCTAACCTCAGAGCCTCGGCAACAAATAAATCAACAATCTTGCTTGTCTTTTGGCCCGTCTTCTGCGTTGCGCCAAAAGTCACATATAGACAATATGCTCCCATTGGCGCGCCTTGAAGACGAACCAAAATCCGGCGCAATCTTTGTGTATTTATTTATTGCCGCGACCCTTAAATAAAAAACGGCTTGATGGCTTTCACGGCCATTTCCATGAATGGTGCCGGGTAAACGCCCGGGATCATGGTTCCTGCGGCGGATATGAAAAGCACTGTTCTACCGGCAATCCCCGTGCCAATCTCCTCGCGCGCCGCCGAGGGTTCTCTCATATACATGTAGAAAATAACTTTGGCGTAAAAGAACAGAGCGACTGCAGTTGCGACCACCCCCAAAACGGCCAGCCAATAATATTGAGCATTAACTGCAGCGGCAAGTATAAAGAATTTGGCAGTGAATCCCCCGGTGGGCGGCACCCCGGCCAGTGCCAGAAGGAATAGGGCCATAAAAAAGGCATACAGCGGGTGCTGGGCACCGAACCCTTTAAAATCACTTATTTTTTCACCTTTGCCATTGCGCTTCACAAACAATGTCACCACGGCAAAGACACCCATATTCATAAAGGTATATACCAGCAAATAATACAACATGCCGGCAACACCCGTCTGATTGTAAACCAGAAGTCCGATTATGATGATACCGGCATGGGCGATGCTGCTGTAAGCCATCATTCGGATGATATTTTTTTGGGCGATGGCCACGACAGTGCCGAAAACCATTGTGGCAGCGGAAAGAAGCCATAGCAGCTTTGACCATTCAGGTTGAAATTCAGGCAAAGCCACTACGAAAATCCTCAGAAACGCCGCAAAGGCCGCCGCTTTGGATCCCACTGACAGCAAAGCGGTAATTGGAACAGGCGCCCCTTCATAAACGTCAGGCGCCCATAAATGAAAGGGGAAAAGCGCAACCTTAAATGCAAAGCCGGCCGCAATTAAGCCCATCGCAAGCAGTAAAAACGGATTGCCGGCTGAGCTCCCAACGACCTGTCGAGCAATTTCCGGCAGATTCGTGGTTCCGCCGAACCCATACGCAAACGATATACCATACAGCAGGATGCCGGAAGAAAGTGCTCCCAGAACAAAATACTTGAGCGCGCTTTCCACCGACCTGATTTTTTTGGATCCTAAGGCCACCAGCACATAAAATGAAATGGCCATGAGTTCCAGTCCGACATAGACATTTAAAAGGTCGTTCGAAGCGGCCATCACCATCATGCCGAGGGTGGCAAAAAGGATAATATAATAATATTCTCCGCTGTCGATACGTTGCTTTTTCACGTAATCCATGGAAATGAGAGTGGTCAAGATGGCTGCAATGATAAAGATGATGCTGAAAAATGCTGAGAAGCGATCGGATATTACCGTGCCGCCGAAGGATGGAGCGGAATCAATGCTGTTGACCACGACCGGCAAAAGGACCAACAATCCAGCGACACTTAAATAACCCAGTATGGCCTTATTGCCTTTTGGCAAAAAGAAATCCAATATAAGCACGGTTAACGCCAGACCTGTTAAGAGCATCTCCGGCATGACGGCATTAAAATTAATATTCAACGTTTCAAACAGCATGTTAGGCTCTTCCAATGTTGATCCGGGTCGGTGAGATCCGAATGCGCTTGCTCACTGAGTATGACATAAGGCCTCAAGTCAGCAATTTGAGACTGGTTGCTGGAAACGGTTCCCCGTTCATCTTGCATGGTTTGATCTGCCCACCTTAAGCCCTTATTCGGTAAATTGGCCACCGGTGTTACAGGGTTTTTAAACGATTTTTCAGACGCCAGGCTCTTTTTGGCGTTTTGATGCACCATTTTAACCAGGTGGCTTAAAGAGGCATCCGTCACCCGTAAAAACGGTTGGGGATATATCCCTATCCAGAACACCAAGAGGATGATTGGTGTCACCGACACTAATTCTCTGAACCGCAAGTCCTTCAAAGGGTTTTGGCCACGGTATACGAAATCGCCCAAAAAAATCCTTTGGAACATCCACAGCAGATATACGGTTCCCAAAAGCACACCGATGACTACCGGTATGGCATAAAACCATCGGGCTTTGTAAGCTCCGATCAGGACGAAAAGTTCGCCGATAAAACCGTTGGTTACCGGCATCCCCATTGAAGAAAGCGATATAATCAAAAAGACAATTCCGTATACGGGCAGCACTTTGATCAGGCCGCTGTAGTCACCGATCATTCGGCGATGGGTTCTTTCATAGATCATACCGATCAGAAGAAAAAGAGCGCCAGTGCTGATGCCGTGATTTATCATCTGCATCAGTCCGCCTTTAATCCCTTCCAGGTTAAAGACGAATATCCCCAGCATCACATAGCCCATATGACTGACACTGGAGTAGGCCACCAGTTTTTTCATGTCCTTTTGGGCGATGGTGACATAGGCCCCGTACAGGATGGCGATGATTGAAAGTGCGATCATGAGCGGCGCAAAAAAGATGCTGGCATTGGGCAGCAACGGCAGGCTGAACCTGACAAAACCGTATGTCCCCAATTTTAGCAGGATGGCGGCCAGAAAAATACTACCTGCAGTCGGGGCCTCGGTATGAGCATCCGGAAGCCAGGTATGTAAGGGAAACATCGGCACCTTAACGGCGAAGCCCAGAAAGAAAGCCCAAAATATCCAGAATTGAATTCCGGGCGCAACGGGGTTTTCAAATAGAATTGCAGCATCAAAGGTATAGAGCCCTGTCATTTCGCCGTGATAAAAATAAAGAGCCAGAATACCTAACAGCATAAAAAGACTGCCGGAAAAGGTAAATAGGAAAAATTTAATCGCAGAGTATAGTCTTCTCTCGCTTCCCCAAATGCCGATGATAAAAACCATAGGGATTAAAACCACTTCCCAGAAAATGTAGAACAAAAACAGGTCCAGTGACATAAAAACACCGAGCACACCCGTTTCCACCACCAAGAAGAGTACCACATACGGCTTCAGCCTGACGGTTATTTCCGTCCAAGACGCCAGGATACAAATAACCGTTACAAAGGTTGTCATTAGCACCAGCAACAGGCTGATCCCATCCACTCCTAAAAAATACTGGATGCCGAACCGCTCAATCCAAATTGCTTTCTCCACCCATTGAAATTCCGGTATGGCCGCATCAAAGGTCAGCGGCAGATAAAGTGAGAGCAAAAAGGTCGCTAATGAAATGGCAAGCGCAAACCATTTGAGGACGGCCTCCTGCTCCCTTTTCACCATGAAAACGATCAACACCGCTCCTAGGCTCGGCAGAAACGTTATTAATGAAAGTATGGGCATGGCCGTTATGTTTCCCCCTGCGGTTATTTAGCGTCTCCATGCGGTTTTGCATGGTCTGAGATATCCATCACGTCTCTTTTTACCCACGCGACGGTTCGGTCCTCTTCCATTTGGGCATGTTTTTCGTGGACCATCTCCACCAGATGGGATGTACCGGCTGAAGTTATACGCAGAAACGGTTTGGGGTAAACACCAATCCAGACGATGAGAATGATAATCGGCACCAGCGTCAGCACTTCCCTCGGATTCAGGTCCTTAAGCGCTTTGTTTTCTGGGCGTGTGATCCTGCCGAACATAATCCGTTGATACATCCAGAGCATGTATACAGCCCCCAGGATTATTCCGGTGGTTGCGAGCACGGCCGCCAGCGTGTTGGCCCTAAAGACGCCGATGAGGATCAGGATCTCGCCGATAAACCCGTTGGTGCCCGGAAGCCCGATAGATGAAAAGACGATCACCATGGCAAAAGCGGCAAACACCGGCATCACACGGGCAAGCCCCCCGAAATTTTCTATCCGTCGGGTATGTCTTCTTTCATATATCATGCCGACGATCAGAAAGAGCGCCCCGGTGGAAATTCCGTGATTTACCATCTGCAGAATCCCCCCCTCGATTCCTTGCTGATTCATGGCGAATATGCCCGCCATCACAAATCCCAGATGACTGACGCTGGAATAGGCCACCAGTTTTTTTATATCCTGTTGTGCCAGAGCAAGAAAGGCTCCGTATATAATGCCAATCACGGACAGTACCAAAATGAACGGAGTAAAAGCGATACTGGCGCTGGGAAGCAGCGGCAGATTGAATCTTAAAAAGGCATAGGTTCCCATCTTTAAGAGGATGCCGGCCAAAATCACGCTGCCGGCCGTGGGCGCTTCAACATGGGCGTCCGGAAGCCAGGTGTGAAACGGAAAGATTGGAACCTTGATAGCAAACCCCAGGAAAAATGTGAGAAACACCCACCACTGAAGTTTATACGGATATGTTACCTCATAGAGGTTGAGCAGGTTGAAGGTGTACTGTCCGGTAATGTTACCATGGGCATAATAGAGCGCCAGAATTCCAACGAGCATGAAGACGCTGCCGAACATCGTATATAGAAAAAACTTGATCGTGGCATACAGTTTACGCTCTCCGCCCCAGATACCGATCATAAAGTACATGGGAACCAAGCCTATCTCCCAGAAAAGAAAAAAGAGCACCAGATCTAGGGATACAAAAACGCCGATCATGCCCGCCTCCATAAGCAACATACAGGTCATAAATCCCTTGACGCGGTCCTGAACGGCCGACCAGGAACACAGCACGCTGATCATGGCAATAAACGTTGCCAGCAGCACAAGCAGCAGGCTCATGCCGTCTATTCCCAAAAAGTACTCGACTCCTATGTCGGGTATCCACGGAACTCTTTCCACAAACTGCATCTTGTACGTGCTGGCATCAAATCCGAAAAGAAGCGCTGCAGAAAGGAGCAGGTCAACCCCGGCTGCCCCCAAGGCTGTAAAACGCAGGGCATTTATATTCTTTGCGGGAATAAATGCCAGCAGACATACACCTGCAACCGGAATAAAGATGAGGAGGCTCAAAATCGGGATTTCAAACACGTTTTCAATCATAAGTTGAGTCAATGGCTGAGATTGTCAACGAAATCTATTAATTTGATATCTTGGATGTGCCGACTTAGCTAACCGCACAGGTCGATAAGTTTGGTACGGCTTCAAAAAGCGCCGATCAGCATCCCTGCGATAATTACCAGCAGCCCCAGGACAAAGACCAAGGCGTAGTTTTGTAGATACCCGGTCTGGATTCTTCTCCAAAAACCACTGTTGAAATCGACCAGGGTTGCCACGGAATTGACGGCCCCGTCCACGATATAGATATCGAATTTGTGTGACAGCCAGGCCGTCAGTCTAGTCAACCATCCGGCGCCGTTGACAAGTCCGTCGATAATGGAAAGATCAAAAGAAAAACAGTACTGACACAGTTTCTTTAGCGGATTGACAACGACGGCATCGTAGAGTTCATCCACATAATAGTTGTTGAAAAGAAGCGCATATAGTTTTCTAAATTTCTGTGAGACAATATCCGGGCTCAGAAAAGAAGGGGCCAGGCGTTTTAGCGGCTCAAAATAGATGACGGCGGCCAGGAAAAGTCCCAGCAGACCTGCCGCCACGGAGATCCCCATTAGCAAAAACTCCAGAGTGCTGTGCGCTGTCTGTGAGGCTTCCTGAGCATGGACCAAATTGCGGGTGCCGGTTTCAAAGACCGGGCTCAGGTAGTTATGCAACGGCGAACCTGCTTCAAAAAATGGGATGCCGACCACGCCTCCGACGACTGCCAGCCCGGCCAGGATAACCAGGGGTATGGTCATGACTTTTGGAGATTCGTGCAGATGCTGCCGGATGGTCGCCTCGGCTCGGGTTGGGCCGGTAAAAACCATAAAGACCTGTCGAAACATATAGAATGCCGTCAAAAACGCAGTGAAAAGTCCCACCGCCCATATCAAGTAATGTCCCTGTTTAAACATTTCCCAAAGTATTTCATCCTTCGACCAGAAGCCGCTGAACGGTGGAATACCGGCAATGGCGATTGCCCCGATTGCAAACGTAACCGAGGTGATTTTCATGTGGCGGTGAAGCCCGCCCATGTTTTGCATATCCTGCTCGCCCGACATGGCATGGATGACGCTGCCGGCCCCCAGAAAGAGAAGCCCCTTAAAAAAGGCATGGGTCATCAGATGAAAGATCCCGGCAGCATAGGCACCGATACCGACAGCGGCAAACATGTATCCCAGCTGGCTGATGGTGGAATAGGCCAAAACCCGTTTAATATCGGTTTGGACAATACCGATGGTGGCCGCAAAAAGGGCGGTGAATATGCCGATACCGGCCACGATCTCGCCGGTCACCGGTGCCAGGGTGAATAGCACACTGTTTCTAGCCACCATGTAGACGCCGGCCGTAACCATCGTGGCTGCATGGATCAGGGCACTGACCGGAGTGGGCCCTTCCATAGCGTCCGGCAGCCACACGTGCAGCGGGAATTGGGCTGACTTTCCGACGGCCCCGACAAAAAGAAGCATTGTAATTGCCGTCAGCCTGGCGGGATCCAGGAGGTGAATATTAGCAAACACCTCTTCAAATTTCAGCGAAAAAACACCCTGGTCGGCCAGGCTCCAGATGAGCAGAAAGAGGCCGATGATAAAGCCGACGTCACCGACGCGGTTGACTATGAAGGCCTTTTTGCCGGCATCACTGGCTGATTTTTTCTCGTACCAGAAACCGATCAGCAGATAGGAACACAACCCGACACCTTCCCAACCCAGATACATGACCAGATAGTCGGCACTGAGCACCAGCATGAGCATAAAAAAAACAAACAGGTTGAGAAAACTGAAATACCGCCAGTATGCCCGGTCATCATGCATATATCCGATGGAGTAAACATGAATGAGAAATCCAACTCCGGTAACGACCAGGGCCATTAATGTTGACAGGGGATCAATCAGGAAAGCGGCATCGATTTGAAAAGAACCGCTGTTGATCCAGGTGAACAACGCAATCACCGCGGAACGGTTTGCTGGGGGACGCGAAATCAAATTAAAGAATACGGCAATGGCGATAACTAGAGAAAGGCCGACGGCCGTACAGCCGATAAGGCCGACGGTCTTTTTGTCTAATTTGGTTCCAACCAGGCCGTTAACAAGGGCTCCTGTTAATGGAAGCAACGGGATCAGCCAGACAATATCCAGCATGGCAGTCTCTATCCTCTCATCTCATTGAGTTCATCCACATATACCGTCTTTCTGCGCCGGTAAACGACAACAAGGATTGCTAGGCCTATCGCTACTTCGGCCGCAGCGATGGTTATGCTGAAAATTACAAAGACCATGCCGTTTAAGGACTGCAGATAGTAGGAAAAAGCAGCCAGGCTGATGTTGGCCGAGTTGAAGACCAGCTCCAGGGACATCAGTACGATGATGATATTGCGCCGGGACAGCACACCGGTCACACCGATGGAGAAAAGGATAAAACTCAGGATAAGAAAGTGGTTTAGCGTCAGCATAATCAATCCTGCGATCAGGTGTCAGGATTCAGGTTTCAGCGTTCAAGGTTTTCTTTCATAACCAACACAATCGCGCCGACGAGCGCGACGAGCAAAAGGACCGACACGACCTCAAAGGGGAAGATATACTTTGTATAAAGAAGCTTGCCCAAAACCTCCGTATTTTTGACAAGCAACGCTTCCGAATATTTTCCGACCGGTGCGATCAGGTTGCCTTTTAAGGCCAAATATCCGGCCATGGCAAAAAGCAGAATCACTGCTGGAACGGCAATTATTCGTTGACCGTGGATATGTTCCTTTAACCGTTCTTTCCCGATATCGAGCATCATTACGGCAAAGAGAAAGAGGACCATGACTGCGCCGACGTAAATAAAAACCTGTACGGCGGCAAGAAACGGCGATCTTAAAAGAATAAAAAGCGCGGCTACCTGCAGCAGGCAGGCTATAAGAAAAATTGCGCTGTGAACCGGATTTCTGGCCGTAACCACACCCAGGGCGGAAAGCACGGCAATAACCGCGAAGATATAAAAAAATAACTGTTCCATTACAGTTTCCTCTTCTCGGTTTTGTCCAGGTCAGCTTCTACCCTGATTCCGTCCTTCTCCCTAATGAAACGGGCTCTAGCATGTACACCGCCTTTAAATGACTCCGGCACCGGCTGAGGGACAAGTAGCTCGTCCACATGCAGGATTGCTGATTCTAAATCCGTGGAGGCATACTCGTATTCCCTGCCAAGCCGTATGGCCGTCGTCGGGCAGGCGTCTTCACAATAGCCGCAGAAGAGGCATCTGGACAGGTCCACGTCCCAAACCTTCGGCACCCTGTCGGCAATCCCTCTGCCTGTGTCGTCTTCCATGGGTATAACGGTAATACAGTCGGTCGGGCAGATCCTGGAACATAGTTCACACGCCACGCACAGCTCGCGGCCCTCTTCGTTCCGCCATAGATTGTGTACCCCTCTGAAACGTCTGTAAGGCACCCATTTCTCCTCATCCGGATACCTCTCAGTGATACTCTTTGAAACGTTATAACCAAAGGTTACACGAAGGCCCTTGATAAAATCCACAAAGAATATTTTTTTGATAAAATCAGCTATATTGCCGCTAATATTTTCTTTGCCCATACCTGCACTAACCTTGTTGCTTGATGAATGTCTATCTCTACTTTGTCACATTACCAAATCAATATTTAAAATTATGAATTCAGCAGGTTGTAATTTTGCTTAAGAAAATGAGCTAAAATTTAAAATGAACTAAAATGAGCTAAAATTGTTGTATTCTGTCAATTTTATAAAAACAGATAGAGCGTAGCGTTTCCTTAATTTTAGGCAATTTAGGTCATTTTAGGTCACTTTAGGCATTCGTTTATTGCGCTATATCATCCTTTTATAACAAGGGGCTGAAGTAAAAGTAAATATGACAAAGCAGAACTATAAAATCCTCATCAGCCCCGTCACCACAATGTTGAGCAGCGACACCGGTATCAGTACTTTCCAGCCGATCTTCATCAATTGGTCATAGCGGTATCGCGGAAGTGTGAAACGGATCCATATAAAAAAGTATATAAGAACACCGATTTTGCCAAAAAACCAGATAATCGGCGGTATCCGAACCGGCAGCTCAAACGGTGCATTCCAGCCGCCTAAAAATAAAATTACGCAAAGAATCGAAACCGTAAACATGGCAACATACTCTGCCAGCATAAAAAAGGCGAACCTAAGACCGCTGTATTCCGTGTGATATCCGGCTGCCAGCGTACCTTCGTCCTCAGGCAGGTCAAAGGGGATTCGGTTTACCTCCGCCATAGATGCGATCAGGAAAATCGCAAACCAAACCGGACCAACCGGTAGATACGCGATGTTCCAATTGAGGATGCCCCCGCCCTGACGGTTGACTACTTCCACCAGGCTTAAGGAGTTGCTCATCATGACCACGCCGACCACCGCAAAACTTAGGGCGACCTCATAGCTGATCATCTGGGCGGCGGAACGCAGCCCGCCAAGCAGGGAATATTTGCTGTTTGAGGCCCAGCCGCCTAGGATAATCCCGTAAACACCCAGGCTCGCTATTGAAAGTACGTAAAGCAAGCCCACATTCATGTCGGAAATATAAAGCGTCACCTCTTTATTAATTACCGGAAGTGTAATTTTGTCACCGAAAGGAATTACCACGAATACCGCAAATGCCGGAACCAATGAAAAAAGGGGGGCAAGTTTAAAAAGAAGCTTATCGGCTTTATCCGGTAAGATATCCTCTTTAAAATGAAGCTTGATCAGATCCGCAAAGGGCTGGAGCAAACCGTGAGGACCCACCCGAAACGGACCAAGCCTGGCATGAATGTGCCCGGCAACCTTCCTTTCGATCCAGGTCAGCGGAAGCGGCAGTAAAAACAACACCAGCGTCATTACCACTATTTTGAAAATGATTAAAATGACTTCGATTATAACGGCAATATCCGGCATCAGGTAAACCGTTTCCTTCCCCACATATAATTGATCATCTCGCGGTACCTGGAGTTCATCCCGCGCACAATGGAATGGACATTTAGAACGATCTTTTCCATGATTTTATGAACCAGCCGGGGATTTTCATCTACGATCGTTTCAAAGTCGGATTTTTCCATAACAAAGGTTTTAACGTCAGAGATCGCCATAACAGTTGCGGACCGGGGTTTCCCATCTACGAAGCTCATTTGGCCAAAGATCTCTCCGTCTTTCATAGTGGTCAGGGTAAAGTTCTCGCCGTCGGGCGCTGTCACATAGACCTTGACCTCCCCGCTTCGTATCACGTAAAGGGATGGGTCGTTCTCCGACTCCTTGAATATTGTCTTTCCAAGCTCAAAATCTCTTTTTTGCGTGATCTTGGCAATTACTTCAAGTTCGTGGTCGGTGAGATCGGCGAAAAACTGCTCTTCCCGCAATAATTTTGGATCAATCATAACATCATCCCCTATATCCTTTTAAGGAGAAGCGTTCTATCAGACCAGTAAAAACCAGTTGGGTGTTAATTGTTATTCGTTATTGGTTATTAGTTTTAGAAGATTAAAAAGATGGCACTCAGCTTTACATACCCATTCTTCCATTTATCTCTCCGAGCCGTAGGCTCTGCGAGCCGGAGGCCACCATTCCAATATTCCATTCGACATCTATCGGTAAGCAAAACCCCTCTGGGGTGAAATCAAAGCCTGGTTTTCTGGGCCAGGATTCTTTACCTATTCTGTCATCGGCTTTCAGTTTTGTCCTGCAGTGCTTTTTCAATGCTGACTTTTGCCAGAAAAACACCTTTTTCAAAAAAGCGGTTCACTGATACATTCTCAAAGTTTTCATCAATAAAGGCCACTTTGTTTTTGGAACCTCTCTTTGTTTTTAAAGTAAGGACGGCCTCGTGCCGACTGCCCTTTACACGGACCTTTTCACCGCTGGAAAAACCCATTTCGGTTGCATCTTCATCGCTGATTTCGACAATCGGATCTTTGAGCAGTCCGCTGAGGATATGGGATTTTCGGGAAAGCCTTCCTGAATGAAAAAGATGGTTGCCGGTAATTAAGGTGAAAGGGCGGCCGTTTTCTTCCGCAGGAGGTTTCGAACCTGAAAATTCCCTCCTCGGCGCAACATCCGATGGCATGATCAGCGAGGGTCTGTTATCAAGGTCGTTGTTTTCGTTTCTGCGATTGACAAAGTCCAGACTGACCTCATGATACATCACAACCGCTTTTCTGATTTCCTCAAACACAGGAGCAAAACTTTTGGTTCTGGGTGTAAAGGATTCATCAAACAGCCGCCCGACGGCGCCGATGATCTCCCGATCGCTGTGGGCTTTGCCCGGTGGTTTCATCAGACGATTGATGGATTGGACGCGGCCTTCCTGGTTGGTAAAGGTGCCCTGCTTTTCGGCGAAACATGCCCCCGGCAGCACACAGTCGGCCATCTTGGCCGTCTCGGTCATAACGATATCCTGAACGAGCAGAAAATTGATCCTTGTCAGCGCCCGTTCGACAAGTTCCCTGTCAGGATACGTTGCCATAGGATCCTCTCCGATAATATAGAAAGATTCCAATTCGCCGTTTGCAGCCGCCGCGAGCATTTCCCCGTGTCCAAGACCCGGCAGGGCCGCCTCATGATAGGCAGGGGCAAAAGCGGGATGGACCCCCATCTCCCATGCTCCCCGTTGATTGGACCGGTCAAGGATCGGGACGATCAATACCGCTTTTCCCAGAGACTTTAATAATTCCACAACAATACTAAGGCCCGCAGCGCCTTGCGGGAATCTCAAAAATTCAGTTCCGGCCATGATGCCAACGCTTTGGGCGCGGCTCAGTTTTTTGGCCAATATATCGACCTCATCTGCTTTGACATCTGCGGCGTTCAAAAGATCTTCGTGGGGAACATTTTTTAATGCCGCCAGCCCGCTACCTTTAGCTAACTTCTCCGAATCGATGTTGCCAAGGGAAAGTGCAACGGCTTCAAGGACCTCTTTTTCCATACCCGGCTTATGCCTCAGAGACAGACTTGAGGACTTGTCCAGCTTCATGGCCCTTGGCGAGGCGATCATAATCGGGGTGTTGTTTTCCCTGGCCATTCGCCGGACCATATAGTCGGTTACCGGATTTTCATCGGAAAGATGGGATCCCACGACAAGTACACAGTCGGTCTTCATACAGTCAAATACGGAAACTCCGCCTGAGTTCATGCCGGTGGCTGCCACAAATCCTTTAACTGCCAATGGATCCCAGCGCATGCTGGAGTCAATGTTCGGACTGTTAATAATGGTTCTGAAAAGCTTCTGAAAAAGGTAAAGCTCCTCGTTGGTCAGCCGGGCAGACGCGAAGCCGCCTGTTTTTAGTGGATCGGCAGTTTTCAGGCCTTGCCGGATCGCTGTCAGCGCTTCATCCCAGCCGGCAGGCTCAAGGGTTCCGTTTCTTCTTATAAGCGGTGTGGTAAGTCTTTCGCGGTGATGAATAATATCGTATCCGAATCTTCCCCTGGCGCAAAGGGTTTCGCTGTTTATTCCGACACCCAGCTGGGCTCTGGAGCGGATCACCTGGCCGTCTCTTTCCTCGATGACCATACGACAGCCGGTTGCGCAGTACGGGCAGATGGTATCGGCGGAATTCAGATTCCAAGGCCGGGTTTTGTACCTGAACGGCAGGCGCATGAAACAGCCGACCGGACAGACTTCGATGCAGTTGCCGTCCTGGTCGCAGTCAAGCATCCCTCTGAAAAACGTTGTCTCCTCCTGATGCTCGCCCCTGTTGATGCCGTCAAGAACATCCTGGCCGACGATTTCTTTGCAAACCCGGACGCATTTCATGCATTGGACACAGCGGTTTGAATTCTTGATGATGACCGGGCTTATGATATAATCTTTAGCATGCCAACTGTATTTCTTCTCGGCGTACCGGCCTTTGTGCGGGCCGTATCTGTAAACCATGTCCTGCAGTTCGCATTCTCCGCCCTTGTCGCAGACCGGACAATCCAGTCCATGGTTTGCCAGCAAAAACTCGAGCATATCGGCTCTGGCCTGGTTAACCGTTTCTGATTCGGTTAAAATGCTCATGCCGTCCATCACGGGAGTGACACAGGAAGCCACCGGCTTTAACTGGCCTTCTATCTCAACCAGACACATGCGGCAAGAACCAATACCGATCAGATCCACCTGATAGCAGAAGGTGGGGATAAAAAAACCAGCTTCCCGTGCCGCCTGAAGGATTAGCGTGCCGTCTTCGACTGTAAATTCTTTTCCGTTTATCTTTACGGTCGCCATGACATCCGCAGCCTTTGCGCTGAGATTCGTAAAGTCGTTTTGATGAAAGTCAAATAATGAATTGCATTGGCGATGAAAACAGGAAATTGGAGAAGCTTAAAACAAAAATCGCCGACCCTTGCCGTCACAATTTCACCATTGCCTCAGTCAAACACCATACACTTCTTATGTTCGATATGATACAAAAATTCTTCTTTAAAATGGCTTAGCGCGCCTCTTAGCGCCATCACCGCGGCGTCCCCCAAGGCGCAAAAACAACGGCCGAAAATACTGGTGCATAAACTTTCCAGTAGTTCGACGTCTCCTGCTCTGCCCTGCCCATACTCGAGCCTTCTCAATATCTGCGTCATCCAGGGGGTGCCGTCACGGCAGGGAGTGCATTTGCCGCAGGACTCGTGGCTGAAAAATCGATTGATTACGTAGGCAGTTTTTACCATACACGTGCTTTCATCCATAACGACAACACCGGCCGATCCGAGCATGGATCCTTTTTCGGCAAGCGATTCATAATCCATTTGAGTATCGAGGTCTGCGGCCGGGAGCATCGGAGCACTGGAACCACCGGGTATGACGGCCTTAAACTTTTTGTCGCCTCGCATTCCGCCGCAGTGATTGAATATTAAATCCCTGATGGTCAACCCCATCGGCAGTTCATAGACACCGGGCTTTTTTACATGGCCGCTGACAGCGAACAACTTGGGCCCCGGGCTCTTCTGCGGGCCGATCGCCGCAAACCAATCCGGCCCTCTTTCCAATATCGCAGGAATGTTCGCAAGGGTTTCGACATTGTTGATCACTGTTGGTTTTTTGTAGAGCCCCGCCAAAGCAGGAAAAGGCGGTCTGCTCCTGGGCTGGCTTCTGAATCCTTCGATGGATTCAAGCAGTGCGGTCTCCTCGCCGCAAATATAAGCGCCGGCACCTCTGTGAAGGTATAGATCCAATGAAAAATCAGAGCCGAAAATATTCTTGCCGAGAGAACCTTTGGCATATGCTTCTTCAATCGCTTTTTCCAGACGCTTGGCGCCGAATTCATACTCGCCCCTGATGTAGATGTAACCGACCGCCGCACCAATAGCGTAGCTGGCAATCATGATGCCTTCCAGGAGAAGATGCGGATCTTTTTCGATGATCACTCTGTCCTTGAAGGTGCCGGGTTCGCTCTCATCCGCATTGCATGCAAGGTACTTGGGCAGGTTCGGATCTTTCGGTATAAAGCTCCATTTAAGACCCGTGGAAAAACCGGCGCCGCCTCGGCCCCTCAAGCCCGAGTCTTTCATTATTTGTATAATGGTATCGGGCTGAAGCTTAAGCGCAGCCCTTATCCCTTGATATCCCCCGCTTTTAATGTAAGTTTCCAATAAGTGGGAATCGGGTTTTGCGATATTTTTTAACAGAATTTTTTCCATGCGGACTCAAAGTTTAAGGCTATTTAAAATACCATCGACTTTTTCAACTGTAAGATCCTCATAATAATCGTCATTGATCTGAATCATCGGGGCCGTACCGCATGAACCCAGACATTCTACCGTGGTAAGCGAAAATTTTTTGTCCTCTGTGGTTTCGCCCGGTTTTATACCCAGTACATTTTCCAGGTGCTCGATTAAGTGCTCGGCGCCAAGCAAGGTACACGAAATGTTTTGGCAAACCTGGATATGGAATCTGCCCGTCGGTTCAACGACATTGTACATCGTGTAAAACGATGTAACCGCCTGAACTTCAACAGGGCTGATATCCAGAAGTTCAGCAATGTCTGCCAGATCCTCTTTGGTCAGTTTCCAGCCCCGGCTGCGTTGCACGATCCACAATGCGCCCATTACCAGCGATCTTTTATCAGGATACTGGTCTTCCAGCGCTTTTATTTGTTCGATCATTTTTTCTGTCAGCATGGCTCTTTTTCGTGTGGTTATCCAACGGCAAACACCACCCCTCTGGGGTGAAATCAAAGCCTGGTCCTCCCTCCGGGCTGTAGGCCCTACGGGCAGGAAGCTGGGCCAGGATTCTTTACTTGTCACATTCGCCAAAGACCGGGTCCAGACTTGATAAACAGGCAACGACATCCGCCAGATAGCCGCCCTTACAGAGTTTGTTCATCGACTGGAGATTCATAAACGTGGGCATCCTTAATTTCAACCGAAAAGGCTTTTCTGTGCCGTCGCTGATAATATAAACCCCCAGCTCGCCCTTGGGCGATTCTATAGAAACGTATGCCTCGCCCTTGGGCACCTTGAACCCGTGAGAAACGTATTTAAAATGGTGAATCAGGTTTTCCATGTTATCGTAGGTTTGATCATGCGGCGGCGGAACAAGCTGGGGATCATCTACGTTAAAAGGGCCGTCCGGCATGGCCTTGACAGTCTGCTCGATAATCCGAAGCGACTGCCTCATTTCCTCAATCCTTACCATGTAGCGGTCTAAACAATCGCCATTGGTACCGGTGGGTACCATGAAGTCCATGCGATCATAAACCAGGTAGGGTTCATGTTTTCGGATATCCCACTCCACCCCGCTGCCCCTCAGAGCCGGACCGCTTAAGCCGATGGCAACAGCCTCATCCGCGGATATTATACCAACATTGCGGTTGCGTTTGAGCCAAACTCTGTTGCCGGTGAGAATCCTTTCATACTCGTCAATTCTCGGCGGCATAATCTTTACGAGATTTAGGCAGGCTTCTACACAGTCTGCGGTAAAATCGTATCTCACGCCACCCACCCGCATATAACTCAGAGTCAACCTCGCACCACAAAGCATCTCGAAAATATCTAATACCAGCTCCCTTTCTCGCATTGCATATAACAGGATGCTCATTGCTCCCAGATCCATTGCCCAGGCCCCTACGCAAAGAAGATGGCCTGCAATCCTTGACAACTCCGCGGCAACGACGCGGATGTACTGGGTCCTTTCGGGGATCTCGATGTCGAGAAGTTTTTCCACGGCCATTACATAGGCCAGGTTGTTACTCATGGCGCAGAGATAATCGAGCCGGTCCATATACGGCACAAACTGATGATAGAATAGATTCTCAGCGATCTTTTCGGTGCCCCGGTGCAGATAACCGATATCAGGCTCAACGTTTGTGATCTTTTCACCCTGCATCTCAACGATTAGATGCAGCAATCCGTGGGCTGATGGGTGCTGAGGCCCGAAGTGCAGCGTGATCTCTTTTGTGGCGACGATGTCTTCGTATTCCGCCATTATAAAACATCTTCCTTCTCTTCGCCGAAGGGATTATATTGGTCTTTATAGCCTCTGAGCGGATAATCTTTCCGGAGAGGATGCCCTTCCCAGTCAGAAGCCATGTATATGCGCTTTAAATTGGGGTGGCTGTCGAAAATGATGCCATACATATCGTAGGCCTCGCGCTCAGGGAAGTCTGCACTGGGCCAGATACCCGTCACCGTTGGAACGGACTCACCGTCGTTTACGTTTACTTTTAAGCGGAGTCTGTGTCTAAGTGGTATGGAGTAAAGGTGATAAACGACTTCAAATCGCGGTGATAGGGGCCTGTAATCTACACCGATGACATCAACAAGATAATTCATTTGTATGGCAGGATCTGTCTTTATATACTCACTTATGCTTACCAGCGCCTTTATCTTAACAAGATGAGTTACTTCATTCTTAAAAACGGAAGTCCCAACGATCCCATCTTCAAACCGCTGCTTAAGCTTATCAATCAATATCGATTCTTTACCGTCTGTCTCCATCTATCCTAACTCTATTTTTCTCTCTTCCAACACAAAAGGGCTTTCCCTCTTGATCTTCTCCATAAGCTGTAAAAAGCCGAATATCAACGCTTCCGGCCTGGGAGGGCATCCAGGGACGTATATATCAACCGGTATGACATGATGGGTACCTTGGACAACCGCATAGGTGTTATAGGGACCGCCGCATGAGGCGCAGCCGCCATGGGCGATGACCCACCTGGGTTCAGGCATCTGGTTGTAAAGCCTTTTTACAAGCGGCGCCATCTTCTTTGTCATAGTGCCGGCGATAACCATTACATCGGATTGGCGGGGTGAGGCCCTGAAGACGATTCCCAAACGGTCTGTGTCATAGCGGGAACAGGCGGAGGCAATCATTTCAAGGGCACAGCACGCAAGTCCGAAACTCATGGGCCACAGTGACGATGCACGGCCCCAATTAAACAGGCGCCTTACAACCCGATTGCCTCGAATCTTATCCATTAACGGATTGTTGCGCAGCACATCCGAGACACCTTCGAGGGTCGTAAAAAGCAGTGCGTCGCCCACAGGATTTTCCTGAGCAGCCGTGTTTAAATCTATATTTGAATAAATTCCCGCTGCCATAGCATATTGCCTTTCCAGCTTATTGCCCCTGACTTCACCCCAGTGTTGCATAAACAACATGGCAAAGGATAGCTAATGGTCCGTTATTATAGCCACTATCATAGTGAAGGCACAATTTTTTGGATATCCCAAATAGTGAATTCAAAGGATGGGGTCAATTTTGCCATGTTGTTTACCCTACGGGAAAGCCGGAGGACTTCAGATCCTGTGTTGTCAAGGGATCAAGGTAACCGACTACAATTTCACCCTTGACGCCCATAAATTAAACCTACAGCCAGGATAGCAATGAAAATTATCATCTCAACCAATACGAAAACAGAGATGCTTTTATCCGCCAGTACTACCGCCCATGGGAATAGAAAGAGGGTTTCAACATCAAAAATGATAAAAAGTATTGCGATGATAAAAAAATGAATCCTGAATTGTCCTTTACTGGCCTCTTCGATCGGTTCAAATCCGCACTCCCATGGTTTGAGTTTTTCACGATAGGGATTATTGGGCCGGAGAAGTGAACTGACAAATAGAATGACAATAGCCAGCATAGAAACCAGGCCCATCATTATGAGAACAGGAAGATAGGAAAGAAGCATCTTATGACCACCCCACTAATAATGCAGCGAAATTTTTACAACGTAACGAAAATACGGGGTATTTTTGAGGCCTGTGTTCTGCCTCGATCATGGGATAATGGAATGTTGTTTTTTTTAAGGATACTATCCATTTTTAATTTTATCGTCAAGACGAATTTTGTTACTATTCCAGCCTTCCAATTGGGCTGAAGCTCCCAATACGGTCTCCTGACACTAATAATGAGTAAAAATTTGTCATTTTTCAGCGGGACCTTATATTATAAAAGATGGTGCAATACCTTCCAGTTGTTTTGAACCATGTTGAAATACCATATTGTAGTTGAATTTTTGCTAAAGGAAAACAAACCCTTCAACCAACGGAGGTGAACATGAATTCCGCAGAAGAAATCGTAAAAGATAAAATATGTGAGATTGTCTCCATCTCGCATGATGAGTCTATTATTAAGGCCTGTCAAGTGATTGTAAAAAATAAAATCGGTGCAATTTTGGTTAAAAAAAATGATGAATTTGTCGGGATTTATACTGAACGAGACCTCATACGCAACATTGCAATCCCAGGATTCGACCCTGAAACTGCCCGCGTCGGTGATTATATGACCACCCCGCTGCAAACTGTTTCTCACACCACGCAACTTCACAAACTGGAAGAAATGTTTTTGGGTTTGTTTGTTCGCCACTTGCTTGTTGAGAAAAAAGGTGAATACATCGGTCTTATTTCCATTGGGGATATACTCAGGGCCAACTTGCTTGAAAAGGATAAAAACTTCACAAAGTGCAATGCAATGGTCAATTGGGAACATTATGAAAAGTGGAAACTGGGTCGGTCCGAGAGGTTGGATTAAGAAGGTATTGTGTTTGGCATATCGCTGATTTGCACGAATGTCGAACGATACAAAGCAAATGCTAGACAATTTCCGCTTTTTTTGTAATGGGGGTTCTATTTCGAAACAAGGTTCTAATCCCAGCGCCCAAGTGTTTTCCGTCGGATGCGCAGGCCGTTGAATTGGCCCAAATCTCCGGATTCCGTGCTTCCAATATCCGGTTAACCAGGGCAACTATCGCAACTCGAACGGGAGCGATCCGCACAAACCTTTTAAGGGAAAATGTCGATTGGACGGGCGGTCCAGTCTATGACCTTTTCAGGAATGTCTATTTTTTGCCGAGGAGGATAGCCCAAAATCAAAAAACATTTGAGGAAAATCAGGAATCCGAGGAAGTTTTTATCTTTTTTGGGGCGCACTTCATTACAATTAATGAATTGAGGTTCATCATTGGTGATTTGGAAAAACTCAAAAATTCAGACCTATTGGCAATTGGGTGAACGGATTGTTCGAGAAGAACTAAAACAAAAGGACCGGGCGGATTACGGCAAATATTTGATTGATAATTTGGTTCTGGATTTAGGTAAGAAAGGACCAAGATTACATGAAATTGTTAAGTTTTATCGGGTTTATCCAATTGTTCGTGCACTGCACGGACAATTGAGCTGGTACCACTATCTTTACCCCATTAGCATCGAAGACGAACATGAAAGGGGGTTTTATCAAAATCAATCCGTCATACATTCCTGGAGCTATCGCAAACTAAAATGGTGCTCTACCACCGCGGGATTATGTGCGTGGTTCTGGTGGACTTGAAAATCGGCAAACTCGATAGCCGGGACATCGGCCAGATGAACAAGTACATCGGCTACTACCGGCGCTACAAGCAATATGCGCACGAGCAGGACACTATCGGCCTGATTATCTGCCGCGAAGCCGGCCGGGAAGAGGGCGTCTATGCCCTGGATGGCCTGGAAGAAAAAATCTATATCGCCAAATACAAAATTAAGCTGCCCAGCGAAGCCAAAATCAAGAAAGTCCTCAAAACCCCCTGACGAGTTTATTAACCGAAAACCCCCTGATCCTCCGCAGACACCCCGCTATTCAAAACTCAAAATCTCTTGATATATGGCCTCTCAGAAAGTCTTTTTTTCTCCAATTCCCATTAAACAGGTATCTCTGCCGCTCTTCGCAATATTCAAGCCTTTGCCTCTGCAGCCGAAGGGTATCTCTTGTCGGACCAAGCTATACGCTTTTATTTTATTAAGAAACCTGCCAGATATGGTCATTTTTCAGCCTTAGGCTGCACTTTTCAGGGTCAAAAACACGGTTGTAAGGATTTTGGGATTCTTTAAGCTCATATCCTTCATTATTTTCCAACTCTCTACGGCCTATTGTTAATTAAATTCGCCTTATTGTATAAATACCGGTCCCAATCTGATTTTCCTTAAAACCACTTTTTTGCTATCAAAAAGTTAGTTCTAAGACCCTATACAACCCCTCGATTAGCATCTATTTCATTGATTTTCAATAAGTTAATTTGGTCCGACAAGCTTTCAAATGACATTGCTTATTCAGGGTTTGACAAGAGCCGCCCATACGATATTATGAATTTAATAATTTCAAAGATTCGTACATACAATAAAGGACTCAAAGGAAAAAAGGTGTCTTCATGCCCCTGGCAAAAATCAAGCGACATTACCAAATCACGCTTCCGCAAAGCCTTCGGAAAAGATTCAACCTGGATGTGGGGGACTATCTGGAAATGGACAAACAAAACGGGAACATAGTTTTAAAGCCGGTGAAACTGATCCATCCGGACCATGAGTATTTTTATACTAAGGAGTGGCAAAAGGGAGAAGCAGAGGCAGATAAGGATATTGAGAAGGGTGAAGTGGTTGGCCCATTTGATAATATTAAGGATGCGCTCAAAGCTCTCAAAAAAGCCAAAATATGAAACTCCTTTTCACCAGGACATTTATCAAACATTACCGCAAACTTCCCAAGAGAATTCAAGGCGCCACTGACCAACAGTTAGAGCATCTGTTGTCCAATTCTGAGCACCCCTTATTGAATATAAAGAAAATGAATGACCCTCGGGAAATCTGGGAGGGTCGCGTAACTGAATCGTACCGCTTTACCTTTCAAATCCAAGAAGATATCTATGTTCTGAGAAAAGTTGGTGCTCACGATATTTTAAAAAATCCTTAACTTTTTTCCAAACCATAAACTATTGCTGTTTTCTGCTAAGGACGCACCGATGATTGAAAAAATAGCGCCTACCAGTAAAGCTATCCAGCCAGCCGAAAACTCAAGCCAATACGTGGCAATAGCGAATGAAGCTTCCGAACCAAAGATGAGAGCAAAACAATACGCACCGAATCTGGATAGATATTTTTTATCTTTTCTTTCTCTTTCTGTCATTTGTCAACTTAACGCCCGGTCTCTGCAGTGCGGCCTATTAAGCATCGGGAGGCTCGGTACTTAGATCGAACACTCTGTTGTTTTCACCGAAATCATGATCAATTATAGCCGTTACAATTCGACTATCCTTACTCCACGTTAAAAACGCGATGTGCGCGTGGTAGCCAACGGGCGCCGCAATGGTTCGCTCAGCAAGAACATCGCCTTTTCGGACATCGCGCACCTCGAAGATATATGTTCCTTGGGCCTCCCCCGCGATGACCCGTGCCAAAAGCCATTTGTCAGGGCTCGAGCGTTCGGCCATTACCGAGCCAGGGAGCGGTGGCTCCCAGAGAGACCCGGAGCAACCTACCAGAGCAATGGCTGCTGCAAAGATGAAAGTCGAGAATCGCGATGAGAAATGCATAATAATTACCGTCAATCCGTGCAATTCAGATGCTCAGCGATTAAGCCAAGCGGCGGCGAAGCCGTCCAACTTGGGCACCATCAACCTTCTCTTTTTCAGGGACCCAGTCATTCTTGAGAATGCATGAAATCCTCACCATCGACCGCTGCTCCGAATCGGTCCGTGAACCTCCGATGTACCTGCCTGCGGAGGGCGAGATGTTCATCGGGATTCATTCCTTCGGCCCAAAACACCTCGCGGGTAAACTGGTGCGCGTCATAATGCTCCGCTGACACTATCCGGCGCTGATCATCTGGGGGCAAACAAAAGCCGAGATCAACGCAGAGCTCATCAAGTAGCGATTGCAGTGCCTTCATCATCGAGTGGTTTTGCCCTGATTTTTCCATTTGTGGTCGATCTTTTCATCTAAGCTGCAGGCCATATGAATTCCAATCCTTTTGACTTATAATGGCGTTCACATTTGGGGCAACGGTTTTCGTACCATGTATCCTCTGAGAAGCCTTTCATTGGTCCAATATACTCATATTCTCCGTATTTGGTCTGTCCGCATCTACAGGTTGGCAAATCTGGTCGCCAAAACATTATTGCTGCATATACGACGCCAAGAACAATCAGTGGTACAAAACCCATCAACAGTCCAAAGATA
>CALZJV010000030.1 GCA_945787595.1 uncultured Desulfobacterales bacterium
GATTCGGTCAACAGCATGGTGCCGCCCCATTTGGCAGTATATAAATTCTTTAAAAACATGTCTTTCTGCTTCCGGGTGCCGAAGATTTCGATCATTTTGCCGGTGCCGTGTCCCATATTGGCATAATTCGCCACGGCCCAGTTGCTGCCGATTAGATATTCGCCGACCGCCTGGGCTATATTGGTGGGCAGCCCCTGCCCACCCCATTGCGGATCTTCGGTCAAGGATGTCCATTCCCCTTCTACAAAAAGTTCATAAGCACGATGAAAAGATTGCGGGACTTTTACCTGGCTGTTTGCAAAACCAAGTCCCTCTTTATCACCCTCCGCATTGGTCGGCAGCAGCTCCTTTATCGCGAAATTTCGCGCTTCGGTGATAATCATATCAAAGGTTTTTTTATTAAAATCCTGGTACTTTTCAAGCCGGGTCATCTCATCTGCCTTAAGTTGCTCATAAAGAACAAAATCAATGTCCCGCCGATCTGCTATTACCTGTGCCATGGTCTAAATTCTCCATTCTTTTTGCTGGCAGATTAAGAATTAAATCTGAAGGGGCTGTTAAATCATAACCCGGCTTTTTTTTCAACAACCCAATCCGTACCAATGAGTCTTAACCTCCTATTTTATAATTGACGCGACGGCGGGTATTCGGATTGCCATATTATCGAGCTTCCCCAGCTTTTCGGGTATGAGCTATTTCCATTGAAAATTCAGGACTAATTGAATGAAAGTTCGGGGAGTTTTCAGCGCAAGCCTATGATTATAGCGCAGTGGATGATCGCCACCGAAATCGAATGCTGTTTGAGACCATTGGGGCCTCCTTTATATCTTTTGATTGACAGCAACGATTCCATGTTGGGTAAATTATCCATGACAGCGATGAGATCACGCGGCCGGTAGAAATTCAGATTTTTGAATTTTTCGCAATCACTTTTCACGATGATGCCAATTTCCTGACATTGTCTCAGATTCAAAACGAAGGCTGGCAGTTAAGTGGTATTCCGTGAATTTGCGAGGATTGTGTTGAGCTTCAGGCCGGAGATTCTGCTGAAATGACGTATGTTTCCAGTTACAAGTTCCAAATTATAGTATAGAGCTGTAGCAGCAATCTGAAGATCCGCATCCGGAAGGATTGTTCCGGCTTCTTCAAGATGAGCCCGGGTTTTGCCAAAGACTTTCGCTGTGTCAGTGTCATAAGGCAGGACTGTAACAGCTGGGAGGACCCGTTGCTCTATATTGGTTAGGTGTCGATCTCGGTCCTGGGAACGGTAGGCGCCTTTGTATAATTCACCGATTACAACGGCGCTCGTAAATTGCTCTTCACGAGAAACCTTCATGAGCCATTTTAGGTATGCCATTGCAGGGCGAAGGCGTAAGAGTTCTGAAATTGCATCGGTATCAAAGAGAAAGGCCATCTTCAGTGCCCAAGATCCGCAGAATCACGTTGCCCGTGGCGAGGGGAGCCGTCCAAGATTGCAGCCAGTTCTTCGGAGTCTTCCCAGCCCCCCGCAATGCTGGCAAGTCCGCTTTCCGGCCCTGCTTTTCTCAAACGCTCAAGGTGCTCCAAATCAGCCGCGCGGACAAGCGCAGCAACCGGCTTTCCATGCCTTGTGATGAGCAAGAGAGAACCAGATTCCACTTGCCGGATGCACTCTGACAATGTTGCTTTAGCTTCAGCTACTGATATGCTTTTTTCCATAACAACCTCCATTTATGACCAATATGACTATTTTGACCAAAATGTCAAGCTGTAGATAAAAATTATAAAAAAAATTGGTGTCTATCGAAAGCGCATTAAATATCTGTGGGATGTGTGTATAGCCATATCCTCTTTTGACGCTATTTATCGGTTAAGGCCGCAACTCCCGGTAGCGTTTTACCTTCGATAAATTCCAGCGAGGCCCCGCCGCCGGTGGAGACATGCGACACCTTATCGGCCACCCCGGCTTTGTTGACGGCAGACGCCGAATCACCGCCACCGATCACGGTGGTGGCGCCTTTCGCGGTCACCTGGGACAATAGCTCGGCAATGGCATAAGTTCCGCGGGCGGTTTCATCTATTTCAAATACGCCCATGGGACCGTTCCAGATAACGGTTCTGGCATTTTCTAGCACAGAACGAAATATTTCGATGGATTTGCTGCCGATGTCAAGGCTTTCCCAATCAATCGGTATGGCATCTACGCCGACTTCCTTCAGCGTGCCTATTTTGCGGGTGTCGAAATCGAAAAAATCGGTGACCATGCAATCAACAGGTAAGACAAGTTTGCCGCCGGCCTGTGCCAAAATTTCTTTGGCATAGGCCACCTTATCCTTTTCGAGCAAAGATCTGCCGATTTCAAGACCCTGGGCTTTTAAAAAAGTGTAGGCCATACCACCGCCGATAATCACCTTATCAACCTTGGGCAGCAAGTTGGTGATGACATCGATTTTACCGGATATTTTGGCACCGCCGAGAATGGCAACAAACGGCCTTGCGGGATTTTCCATGACCCTGCCAAGATAATCGAGTTCCTTCACCATGAGATATCCGGCCGCACACTGTTTGAAAAAGCGTGTCACCCCTTCGGTGGAGGCATGGGCCCGATGGGCGGTTCCAAAAGCATCGTTGACATAAAGATCACCAAATTTGGCAAGTTTTGCGGCAAACTCGGGATCATTGTCCGTTTCTTCCTTGTAATAACGAAGATTTTCAAGGATCAAAACATCCCCGTCATTCAGCCCATTTACTGCCGTTTCAACGGCCTCTCCGATGCAGTCAGCGACGAAGGCGACGTCTTTGCCCAACAGCCGGCTTAACACGGCCACGCAAGGTTTCAAGGACATCTCGGCAACCCTTGACCCTTTCGGCCGGCCGAGATGCGACATCAGGACCAGCTTGCCGCCTTTTTCCACAATAAATCTGATGGTCGGCAAGGCCGCCCTGATGCGCTTGTCGTTGGCAACCTTTCCATTCTCCAGCGGTACATTAAAATCAACACGCATGAGGACACGTTTGCCATGCAGATCCAAATCTTCAACGGTTAGTTTTTTCATGATGAGCCTCCCTTATCAAACTAAAGTTTTACCTAAATTGAGCGAATGGCGAGGTCGAAGATCAGCCTATCGACCTGTTTGGGAATTAGAATTTTGTTGATTCGAGTTTGTTTCGGATTTCGAGTTTCGGATTTCCGGTTTATCCGGGTTAGATTTTATAGTGGCGCATGACTGTTAATAGAGTAAAAGTCCATTGCGTTTTTACCCAGAATTCTTTCCATGGCGGTATCCGAAAGCTTTAGCTCGATGAGGCGTCTGATCTCCCGGTCCCATGAATAGGGAAGACTCGGAAAAACAGTTCTAAAAATAAGACGATCCAGCCTCATTTCAGTCAGCTCAGGAAAATAGTCCATGGGCAGATAATCCGCCTGGCTCATGGTGGTATCCAGCCAGAGATTTCCTCTCATATCATTTCGTTATGGCTCTTTTTATAAGCATCCTTTTCTAAAATAGAAAGAGGTATTTGACTATCTGTAGAATATATGAAATATCACCCTAATCTGGATATCGTTGATTGGTTGATTAGTTGATTGGTTAAGGGGTTGTAAATATGGATATATCCCATATTTGCAAAATAATTGGGCACTTCGTGTTTTAACAATCGTAACATTCTAAAATTATGACTATAATTTACCTAATAAACCATTCAACCAGTAAACTATTCAGCGAGGTCTGTAATCTCGATAAACCGAAAACAATTGCCACAAAGGCACAAAGACACTAAGGGTAAGTTTGGTTAAAATTCATTATTGTATCTTGGTGTCTTGGTGGCGTAAATATTAATTTTTAACTTTAATAAAAATATATAAATATTTTAAATTAAAATGAAAACAAAACACCAAGTATTTTTTAAAAATTCTAAAAAAATGGATTCTATCCCTCCGTCAAGTGTACATCTGGTGGTCACCTCACCACCCTACCCGATGATCGAAATGTGGGATGACATGTTCAAACGCGATAGTAAGGAAATTGCCACGGCGCTAAAACACGAAAAAGGCATGCAGGCCTTTGAATTGATGCACCGTGAGCTTGATCCGGTCTGGAAGGAAATTCATCGAATATTGATAAACGGCGGTATTGCCTGCATCAACATCGGCGATGCCGTCCGGACCATTGACGAAGATTTTAGACTGTATCCCAATCACGCCAGAATCCTGACTGCGATGTTAAAAACCGGCTTCAGCGCCCTGCCCCTGATATTGTGGCGCAAACCTTATGGGATCGGGGATGCTGCCGGCCGGGGCTTACGTTACCCTGGAGCATGAATATATTCTCATCCTGCGAAAAGGCTCTAAAAGAGAATTTAGCACTCCTCGGAAAAAACAAGCCCGGCGGGAGGGCGCTTTCTTCTGGGAAGAAAGAAACCACTGGTTTTCGGATGTGTGGTTTGATTTAATCGGAACCACCCAGAAAATGAAAAATAACGCTACCAGGTTGAGAAGCGCAGCCTTTCCTTTTGAGCTGTCATATCGCTTGATAAATATGTATTCGGCAAAAGGAGACACGGTACTGGATCCCTTTCTGGGTACCGGAACCACCATGTCCGCAGCCATGGCAACAGGTAGAAACAGCATCGGCTTTGAAATCGAAACCGGTTTTCGGGATGATATAATTTCCATAAAAGATACGGTCATTGATACATCTAACGACCGAATCCATCACCGCATCCAAAACCATCTCGAGTTTGTACGAGAACGATCTAAAGCGAAAGGAAACCTTAAGTACTTGAATAGACATTATAAATTTCCAGTGATGACCCGGCAGGAAATTGAGCTCTTTTTCAATCCTCTGGAAAATATCGATCAAAGTGACAATGATGCGCTGGAAGTGACGTACTCGGATGTTCCCCAGGAAAATTTTGAGGGTGATTGGCAGGATTTGACGCCCTCGCGGCCCAAAAAGCGAAAAGCCGACCAACTGAAATTGTTCTAGTATGGTGATTCCAAATAACATCACCTAAAATGTTATTTCCCCTTCTCCATCATGTTGGATCTGCCGCCGAATCCAGGCCAGGCCGAACCGTCCCCGCAGGTTATGCACCGCAAGACCAAACGGTAGGGTTTTTTCCACCAGCGGGGTCAGGTAGCAGATCCGAATCAAGAGCATGAACAACTCCCGCATGTCACCGGCATTTATAAGAATCTCATCCCGGCGGCGATCAAGTTTCCAGCGATGGGCGATCTTTCGCGCAACAACCTCGCCATCACGCATTTTCACCAGAGCCCGAAAGGGTCCTGCAGGCCGGTAAGGAACAGCGAGGGCGTTCTCAAGGGCAGCCACCGCTGCTTTTGCAAGCCCGGAACGCCATTTTACGACATCAAATTGCTGCCGGCCCATCGTTTTATCAATCGGGTAAACGGCTATATTTTCAATGGTTGCGGCTGCCTGCTCACAGGCCACGGGACAGCCTGAAAAGAAAAGCGGCTTCAAACCGAAGGGCGCCAGAGAGGAAGAAAAGAGTTCAACTTCGGCCAGCGGTTTGCCGTTCACCTCCAGCCGCGCGATGCGGGAAGTCAGGGTGTGGGCTAAAAATCCATCGGTCCCGGAGGCCGCGTGCATACCCAGAAAAAAAATGGCTTCAGATATACCCGGATCACCAATGCCCGGGACAGGGCCATCCTGGTAGCCGTGAATGATTTCAGCTCTGCTATCGATTCGTTCAGGGAGCAGATTGTAGCCGGTGCGGTGAAAATCTTTTATCCGAATGTGTTCGACGCCGCAGGAAAAAAGAGTCTGCACAACGACATTGACATCGCGGGTCATTTCGACACAAGCGCGGTACCACTCCCGGGTCAGAAATGAAGAAGCACGGTAATTCCAGCACCCTGAGCTTCCCTCAATATCGGCGATGACCAGAATCCGCTTAAATTGCACAGCCATTTAATTAGCTCCGTCGTCCGGCTCGCAGGTCGGCCTCAATAAGCGCATTGGTATGGTACGGTTATGCGCAACCAATCTATCAGGATACGGCCAATTTTCCGTGAAGCGCGCTGATCCGCTGCAATACCGGCGGGTGAGAATAGTTTAGAAAAACGTATAAGGGATGCGGCATAAGATTGGTCAGGTTGTGGACGGAGAGTTTTTTTAACGCCGCCACCATGGATTGGGGATCGTGGGTGGTCTCTGCCGAAAATCGATCCGCTGCAGTCTCGTTTTTGCGCGAGAGCATTTGCATGAATATACCGATAAAAAAATCAAGCGGTGAGTATAACATGGCAAAAAAAATCAAACCGGCGTATACGGATTTCTGCGGCATATAAAAAGCATCAAAAAGCCCCTGATAGGAAATAAAAATCGATAAAAAGTACAGCATGATCCCCATCTGCAAGATACCGAGGACCATGGTCTGGAGAACATGCTTTTTTTTGTAATGGCCCATTTCATGGGCCAGCACAGCAAGCAGCTCTGTGGTTGTATGCTGCTTTATCAACGTATCGAACAGGACGATACGCCGGTGTTTTCCAAATCCGCTAAAAAAAGCATTGGATTTGCTGGATCGTCGGGAACCATCCATAACAAATACATTTTCGATCGGAAATTTAATGGAAGCGGCATATGAAAGAATAGCGGCTTTAAGCTCCCCGTCTTCCAAGGGTTTGAATTTATTGAATAGCGGCATAATCCAGGTCGGAGCTATGAATTGAACGCCAAGCATATATATTGTAACAGCTATCCAGCAGTACCACCAGGCGCTGGTACCGGCATACACAAAAAACGCCAGGATTCCGGCTAATAGTGGTGCACCCAGTAAGACTGCTAACAGGAGACCCTTGACCAGGTCGGCTATGAAAGTGGTCCAGCTGGTTTGGTTGAACCCAAAACGTTCTTCGATCACAAAGGTGGCATACATGCTAAATGGAAGCGAAAGAAGCCCTTTTAACAACACCAGGACCGCCATGTAGATTAGACCGGTGATAACCGGACCGTAATTGAAGGATCGCACCCATTCATCCAGCAGCGGAAAGCCTTTGGCAAACCAAAAGATAAGTATCACAGTGACGTTGAACGTCGCTGTAACCCAGCCAAAACGGGTATTGACTTTCAAATATTGCTGTGATTTGCGATAACGATCCGAATCATATACCCCCCGAAAGGATTCCGGCAGATCGTTTCGCAGCATTGTTAGATTCAGATAGTCAGCCAGGCCATTAAGAGCAAAATCAAAAATGATGGCGGCGAGGATGATAATAGCGATGGTGTTCATAGAAAAAATCTTGCGATTTTGTCAGCAGCCCGTATATAGTTGTCCGTTGTTGATCAGAAATTGAGCTAACAATTGAAAATATGCGACCCAAGTATATGTATTAAATTGACGGAGCGAAGCGACATCCACAAATATTCAATCATCAATCTTCAATAATCAATACTGGTTTATCCGCGTTAGGCAGGATCGACTCGAATATCTTTTCAGCCACGTTTCACCACACCACTGTCCTCCATCAGCTGAACCAGCTTTTCAAAGGGTTGAGCCCCCACAAGCGACATCCCATTGATCATAAAGGTGGGTACCGCTTTAATACCCAATTGATACGATCGCATCCAATCTTTGTCAACAGCTTCTTCGAATGTCCTTTTTTCGAGCACTTCCAGAACTTCTTCCACAGACAGCCCAACCAATGTTCCCAGATCCACCAGGGTCGATTGGAGACCAATGTTCAAACCATCGGCAAAATAGGCCCTGAAGGCCGCCATATGGAATTGTTCACCACAGCCCTGCTCTTCCGCCAGCTTGGCGAGCTCTTGGGCAAGACGACTGTTGTAAGTCTTCTCCCGCTTTCCGAACGGTAAACCAAGATCCTTTGCTGTGCGGCTTAGATGTGCCAGCACCTGTTTAATGTCGACCGGCCGGCCGGCAAACAGCTTCTCAAGAGAGAGTCCTTCCGCAGGTGTCTCCGGATGCAGCGGAAAAGCTGTCCACTTGATGACGATATCAAACTTCTTTTGTAACTTTTCAATACGCCCGGTAATGAAATAGCACCAGGGTCAGACATAATCAGAAAAAATTTCCAGGGTGACTGATTCAGGCATAGTGACCTCATGTAATGAATTATGTATATAGGATTAAGACCTTGACAATACAATAAAAAAAGGGGCGGTTCATGGGGAATGAACCACCCCGAATAGAGGAAAGTGTTAAGGGTTAGTTTGTATAGTTAACCTATTAACATCTTAGCAGCATCAACTGCTGCGGTGTAAATTTAACGCCAAAGCCCTGTCGGTTGGACCAGGAAACTTTGCCGTTCAGTCTGGCGATTTTGCCCTTCTTTTTTAAGGGGATATTAATCGTGATTTGTTGTCCCACCATGACAGGATCATTGGTTTTAACCGAGACGCCATCAGAGCTGACATTTTCAGTAGTTCCCTCGTAGGTGCGGTTTTCAAACTCGAATTTTACGGGAATACTTATCGCTTTTCGCGGATTATCTCTTGACCATTGAAATTGATCCTGGTCTTCGTCTTTGGCATCTTCAAATATCAATTCCACTCCGTATCCGTAATAGTAAGAAGACCGCTTTAACTCCTTGCGCCACTTAACGATACCGCGATAGCTTTCGAATTTATCAGGTTCCGACGCGAAAGGCGAGTTGCTGATGCCAATGCGAACTTCTGTTTCCTGTTCAAGCCGAGTGTCAGCCTCAATATACAGGCCGTGATTGCTGAAATTATACATCATGATACCACGCTGAACACCGATCTCGCTGTTTTCCAGTGAAATTTTTGACTCGTGTTCAAAGCGTGTTTGATCTCTTCTTTCGGAGTTCGATTCCATTTAATTCCTCTACCTCGATGCTATCTCATCGTAAATTTAACCCAAATGATATGAATATTTTATGCAACTTAACACGGTACTGTTCAACCAGTTAAATAGGCCGCAACTGCGGTTTTCCCAATAAAAAATGGCCTGTCTCATTCCGGGAGAAGTCGAATTGAGGTAAACCTAAGTTGAACGATTGTCGAGGATTTGTCAGCCTCGGGCGGATTATGGTTCGCCTTTGCTCTGATATTTTTTGAGGAGATCCAGAATAGCTTCTTCAAGTAGATCATTTTGCCGCTTTTCCAGTTGTGCCGCTAGAATTTTAATTTGCCTTATTAAATCCGAATCTAACGTTGTGTTATACATTTTTCTGTTGTTCATTTCAGTCTCTACCAGATAGTATTGATAAATCGATATATTCGAGCATGTCAGTCGTCGCAGCGGTATGCGGACGCGGACGAACCGAAAGGATAGTTATACATCCAGACAATGTGACTGGCCCCCATATTGTTCGCACGCTCCAGAACTTTAAGCTCGCCGTCATATGGATAGCTGTATTTGGCGGGGATTACCATTTTGCCCGGATCTGTAAATTCCGAAATGGTGTCTAAGTAGCTACAGTCGCGAACCATTCCCTCCTCGGCGGTGACCATATTAGGAAATCGATTTGTACATGCGCAAAGAAAAACGAGTAAAGAGAGAATCGCGCATTTTGTCAATTTGTTTGCCAGCATCGTAATTTATGCCCTTATTTTTGCATTAACGCCAAACCTGTGAATGAAAGATTTTGTTGGTTTCTATTTATTTTAATAAAAATAATTGATTATGTCAAAAATTCGGCTAATAAATCTTTATAATTCTCCGAAGGATAGACGTCCGTATGATTTTGCGTCAAACTAGTTTTAATTGAAATAAGCCGGGGAAAATTTTAAACGGCATTGGGCGGGGGCATCATATTGAATCGGATTGCAAGGGATTCGTCAAAACGTTTTAACAAACTCACCGATGATCTTATGTACTCTTTGAGAACCTTCTCCCAGGAGAATACCGTGGCGATCCAAATTTACCAGGAGATATTCTTTTTGTTGGGTCCCGAGAAGTTCAAAAATTTTTCTGGACCCTTTCGGATCAACCACTGGATCTCTGCGGGATTGGATGATTAAAGCCGGTTTATTCAAGCTCGACAGTTTGGGTTCGAGGTCATCCATCAGTCGCGCCAGTTCTCTAACACCGGAGATCGGATTTCGCAGGTAATTTATATGAGGATTTTCAGGCTTATTTTCGACAAATATTTTTTGGGGTCCGACATGATAGGCCTTATCCATGATTCGATTCCACATATCCACTGCCGGAGCGAATTTAGACGAAAAATCCTTAAGAGTCAGGGGGGTTGCAACAGCAAACACACCGGCAACTTCTTTTACCCTGGCGGCCAGGTTCAGTGCCAGACCCGCACCGGTGGAAAATCCTCCGACCACAACATTTCGGCAAATACTGTTGATGAGAGCGTAACCGCGATCAATGGATTCCGCCCAATCCGTGTAAGATCGTTTTGCAAGATCATCGGGAGAGGTGCCATGTCCCTTTAGACGGGGAACATAAACCCAAAAACCCATGCTGCCCAAATAATCCGCCAGACCCTTAACCTCCAATGGAGCCGCCATATATCCGTGGGAAAGCAACACGCCGACGTTTTTTGATTTTCCTTTGATGAGAAACGGCATACCGACTTCCATGGACTTGGATTCCCCTTTGACGTAAAATTGGTGATAATCCTTTTCGTATTCGGCAACAGCCTGCTCCCTGAGGTATTTGGCAACCTTTCTTCGGATCCAAAAACCTGGTTGCAAGGCGATTTGCCGCACGGTTCCCTGCAGCTGTGTGAGGGGCTCCACGGCGTTGGCGATGACATCTATGGGATTGTCGATCCGGGCGCGATGAAAATCGTAAGCGGAAGTAAATGTAGATTGATCTTTCATGAGCCTGTCGTGGACCTTCTTCAAGTTGCCCTTTTCTAAAGCAATCGTAATAAAATCGTCTGCGATACCGAAACGATCATCGGTCAGCAAATGTATCGGTTCTTCCTTGAGGCTCGAATGAGGATGTAAACCGACATGCTGCTGAATTCGAGTGGCGGCCAGAAAAACCCTTCTGCACAAATCATTTGCATCAATTTGCTTAACCCGCAAGAAACGAAGCATCGAAGCGAAAAGATGATCCAAATTCACAGTGGTCATGTTATAAATATCGGTCATATATAACTGCATGAGTTTCAGCGCTTCTTTGCGCATGGTGCTTTTTGATGCGACCGGATCATCGAAGTTAATTCTTCTATTCGCCCGGATGTCGGTTTCAATGATTGTACATTGAAGGCATTCACCGATTAGAATCGGATCTCCAAACCGGATGTCGATATCCACTCCCGAAAACAGCATGGAACCTTCGGTCATGAGTTCATCCATGACTCGATCCGACAGGCCGTCCATCAATCTGGAGGCCAAATTGCTTAATATATTTTCCCGGGCCCTAATGGGATAATAAGTCAGATTAACCGGTACGATATAGGTGTGGCGATTTAATACGGGTTCGAGTGATTCGATTTGGAAAAGATCCATTAGATACTTGGCTTCATCCGATTTTCCCTCGGCAAGACGGCGCAACCGTTGTCGGTAAAATTCAGTTCGGATGGCCAGGGTCGCCGCACCGGTATGCGGAGGATGCTTGCCACCTGCCCATGAGATCATAAACTGACCTTTTTCGATGATCTTCTTATTTTTCACCATCCTGCCTTCGGGAAAGATGATCCAATTGGCATCTCCGGTGAGCAGTGTTTTTACGATGAGGCGGTCCCTGTCAGGGTCTTTCGTTGAAACTGCGCCGACCTTATCAAGATAACCGCCCAATGCACCGGTAAAAAGTCCATAATCCGCCAATGACCAAACCGGAACTTTGGTCAATGTGAAAATCTGGTAAGGCATCAGCATGGTTTCGAGACGGGTGAAGTGGTTGATCACGAATATGACCGACCCTTCAGGTATATTTTCCTGACCGTGAAGGGAAATATTGGCCTTTGACAGGTTGGAAATGGCTTTTATGGCAAACCCTGTTGTTCGATAGGCAAACCGATTCATACTAGAATCATAAGCGAAAATTCTGAATCAATCAACTATATTGATGACGCTACGCTTTATCTAATTTTAATAAAGGTGAACCGCAGAATCCTCCAGGCGGACAAGTTTTGAAGGGTAGATTCGCTTTGCTTAGTCTTTTTTTAGATTGACAGAATACATTATTCGATGTTGGACGTTCGATGTTCATTTTTTAGTTAACTCCTCATTTGAAATTGTAAAAGTTTCGTTTTCGATAAATCTGACCGCTTTGGCAGCCAACGACAAGGCAGAATTCGAACCTAGCATTCTTGGGACAGCGCACTATATGTTGACAGCGCATTTATTTGCCATTAAGTTGGTCAATATTGCCAAAACATAGAAGTTGCTGCAGGAGGTGTCCGTGTATTCTAAAATACTCATTCTTCGCTTTCCGAAAACCGTGGTGCAAAGGCCAATTGTTTATCACTTAACCAAAGATTATGATTTGGTTTTCAATATCCTCAATGCTGCCATTCTACCCCGCAAGGAGGGTGTATTGGCGCTCGAACTATCCGGTACGAAAAAAAATTTCAAAGACGGGGTGAAATTTTTAAAAGCCCAAGGCGTACATGTTAAAAATGCCTCCCAGGAAATTAAACGTGACAATGAAAAATGCACCGAATGCGGTGCATGCACGGCTGTGTGCCCCACCGGCGCCCTTGCGGTTCAGCGGCCGGAAATGAACGTAATTTTTGACCAGGAGAAATGCAGCGTATGCGAGTTGTGCGTGCCTGCCTGCCCGCCTCGGGCCATGGAAATCCGCCCTTCAAACCAGACTTTTTTTGAATGATAAAAACTACCGCAGTTGCCATAAGCGGCGGTGTTGATTCGTTAATGGCTGCCTGTTTTTTAAAAGAACAGGGGCAGGATGTAATCGGAATTCACTTTATCACCGGATTTGAAACCGCCTTATCCCGTACCCAACACCTCCTAGCAAATAACCGACTAAAAATTCTTGATCTCGGTAAACAACTGGGAATACCGGTAGAGATAGTTGATATCCGAGCAGAATTTCAGGAGGAGATTGTTGACTATTTTACCCGAACCTATAAAAAAGGACAAACTCCCAATCCGTGCATGCGATGCAATCCCACCATTAAATTCGGCAAGATTCTATCCTATGCACACGTCCTTGGAGCGGAGAAATTGGCTACCGGCCACTATGCCAAAATTAAAACCGATCGGGATGGTAAATTTCACCTGTTCAAAGGCCTCGATAGCCGCAAGGATCAATCTTATTTCCTGGCTCGCCTCACGCAGCAACAACTCGGAAATGCCTGTTTCCCCCTGGGAGAAATGAAGAAATCCGATGTCAAGCAAATGGCGGCGCAAAAAGGACTGCGACCGGTGACCCGGGCCGAAAGCCAGGATGTCTGCTTTATAAAACACTCATCGTATGGAGAATTTTTAAGCGCACAAGAGGGATTTGAGCCCAGCCCAGGACTTATCGAAAATGCAAACGGGCAGGTCATTGGAGAACATAATGGTCTGCATCTGTTTACCATCGGTCAGCGACGCGGCATCAATTGTCCCGCCGCTGAACCCTATTACGTTATACGGTTGGATACCGAACGCAACCTTCTGACCGTGGGAGCCAAAAAAGACCTGTTATCATCCGAATGCAAAGTAGTGGAAATTAATTGGATTGGCAAAGCGCCGACCTCGCCCATGGAAGTGCACACCCGGCTAAGGTATCGCAGCAAAGAAGGCGCATCCATGATTTTCCCACAGGATAAATCCACGGCCATTGTTCGCTTTAATAATCCTCAAACGGCTGTAACGCCCGGTCAGGGTGCCGTCTTTTATCGGGGAGATGAGATCTTGGGAGGAGGATGGATCAGCCCGAAGGGCTGAATATTAGGATACTGGTTTCTGGATGCTGGATGCTGGAAAAAAGAGGTGCTCGTACAGCGCAGGCGCTTGCGCCGCGTGTCGCTCTTCTTCTATTTATAAAATCGGCAGAATACCTCGCTAATCCAGTATCAAGCATCCAGTATCCAGCATCTTGGCCGATTACTGGTGCAGCGTTTTTGTCCAAAAAATATAGCCCAATTGTAAACGAAATGACGAGGTCTAAAATTGAAAAATGTCGAAATTTAAGATCACAACTCTGGGTTGCAAAGTCAACCAGGCCGAGTCGGAAGCGATTGCACAAGATTTGCTGTCTTCAAAGTGGTTGACAGCCCGCGACCCGGAAAAAGCCGATATTTGTATCGTCAATACTTGCGCGGTGACCCAAAAAGCCGCAATGCAGTCCCGACAGGCGGTGCGCCGGGCCATCCGCGCCAATCCCAATGCCCAAATCATGGTAACAGGCTGCTATGCCCAGACGGCACCGCAAGAAATTAAAGCGATTGACGGAGTGAATTACATCGTCGGCCATGGTGAAAAGCACACCATCGGCCGCTTGATCCGGGCAGACTGCAATCGAACACCCAGTCATGCGATGGCCATCTGCGACGACATTCGCAAAAAACGGCCTTTCGCTTCAATGCCCCTAGCGAATACAGTTCTCCGAACACGGCCTTTTTTAAAAATTCAGGACGGCTGCGATGCATCTTGCGCCTATTGTATTGTACCCTATGCACGCGGCCGCAGCCGCAGTATGCCGCTTAAAAATGTATTGGACAATATCGGAAAACTGGCCAAGGCCGGTTATCGGGAAGTCGTGTTGACAGGGATCCATCTGGGCGCTTATGGACATGATCTATCTCCTGTAACGAATCTTTCGACGGCCATGGAACATATCCGGGAATTAAGACCCATCGACAGGGTTCGCCTCAGTTCAATCGAACCCTTTGAGTTTACCGGGAAAATTCTTGAGCAAGTTCTAGAATCCGATATATTCTGCCGACATTTTCACATACCGCTTCAGAGTGGCGATGCTGAGATTTTAAAAAATATGGGACGCCCATATTCACCCCAGTTTTTTGGAGATTTGATCAATAAAATACACCGATTAATGCCGGATGCCGCCATCGGTGCAGATGCCCTCATTGGATTCCCGGGGGAGAGCGAATCGGCATTTGAAAATACCTATAAACTGATAGAAAAATTGCCGATCAGCTATCTGCATGTTTTTCCGTTTTCCGCGCGGCCCGGAACCAAGGCTGCCAATTTACCCGACAGAGTTGATGCGCGAATTGTCAAGGACAGGTGTGAACGGATACGCAGACTTGGTAAAGAAAAACGGTTGAGTTTTTACCGGGAGTTCATCGGGCAGGTATTGCCGATTCTAATTGAAACTGATAGAGAGGCTTCAACGAATTATCTAAAAGGGATTTCTGCGAATTATTTGCCGGTGTCGATTGAGGCTGGCGATAAACTGAAAAATAAAATAGTTGATGTCAAAATTCGAAAATTGGAGGGAATGAAATTGTTCGGTAGTAAGGCCGATTAAAGCTTGTAAATATTGGACACAGACTTGCACGGATAAACATAGACAAAAAAATCAGGCATTTAGGTTGCCGTCTTTCGGCAGAAGGAATTCAGGAATCTAAAAATAAGATATTAACCTCCTTAAAAGCTCTGAGTTCCGAAATCAACTTTTTATCAATAAATCCTTGAAATCCTTGTTTATCCATGTCCCATACAAGTAGAATTTAAATCAGATCAAGCACCTAAAAGGAGATTATTATGAACGCAACAAAAAGCGATCACAAGGAAGACCTTGATAAGGTCACCGTGGTATTTGAAACCAATCTGGGAACATTTGAAGGCGAACTCTTTGCCAAAGAGTGTCCCGAAACGGTATGGAATTTTATCAACTTGGCCGAAGGCCGGCAAGAATCGGAAAATGGAGGAAATTTTTATGACGGTCTAATCTTTCATCGTGTCATCGAAGGCTTTATGATTCAGGGTGGATGTCCGCTGGGAACCGGCACCGGCGGTCCGGGGTACAGATTTGCAGATGAATTTAGTTCATCTTTGAGGCATGACAGCGAAGGTGTTTTCTCCATGGCCAACGCCGGACCCGGCACCAATGGCAGTCAGTTCTTCATAACCCTGGGGCCAACCCCTCACCTTGACAACAGACACTCTGTCTTCGGGAAAGTGACCAAAGGCATGGATATCGTAAAAAAAATCGGATCGACTAAAACCGGCTCGGGGGACCGCCCGATAAAAGATGTGGTAATGCAAAAGGTTAGCATCAAGAGATGACTTGCAGTAAAACCATGTAAATAGTTCATTTCAACACCTGGCCCAGGCTATGGATCAGATGTGAGTGCTTTAATCCAACGGTCACATTGGGTTAACGTCATCCAAGCGTGAACGAAAGCAGAACTGGATTGAGCGATTATCAGGGAAAAGATCGCTGCAGATCGAGTAAAAAATCGCTCAATTCAGGTCTTAGTCAATGAGAAGGCAGGCCTGATTTAACGATTTGATGGCGCCCTTCGGCCCCACCCTACCGCCTCTATTACCAAATAATTGAAGGGTCGGGGAGTTTTCAGCGCAAGCCTTTGATTATAGCGCAGTGGATGATCGCCAGCGAAATCGGATGCTGTCTGAGACCATTAGGGATCGTTATGGATGAACAGCTTTGCACTGCGGCTTTTATTTAACATCCAATCCCGGCATTGCGCACGACCTTCCGTTTTCATATTGATTACTGTTCATACATTACGATGCCTTAGGATCGAGTTCATGCGGTTTCGCTGGCGATTATCCATGCAGCGGGTCGGCTTTGAGAAACTCCCCGACCCCTCAAATAATTTTTGGACTTTAGAATTTGGATATAAGGTCGCCTGCGGCGGAGCAATATTAAGAGCAAAGCGATACAATAAATCCGCAATCTAAAATCCAAAATCTACAATTGCCTCAAAGAGCCACCTTAAGGGTGATTTTCATCAGCCTAACTAGCTGAACTGGGCTCAGTGACTCATCCCGAATCACGTCTGGAGAATCAAGCACAATTTTTCGTAAATAACCTTTAAGGCCGCGGCCGCGCAATCAAAATTTATCCTAAATATGTCTCTTATTACACAATATTTAGATACTTTTTTTCCCATTTCCCCTCTGGCCTAAAAATCCGAATTTAAATTAAACCTTTGTAACTTCAGTACTTAATAATTTTCTACTCAAGTCAACCGATATTTGCATGGTATTTGCAGAAGACGAAAATATGATGCAATTTCAGTCACTCACAATTCGGACGATCTATAATTTTATACCGACATCGCGAATATCCCCTAAATTTTACGGGTGTCGGTATTTATACCGAACTTGAAAACCAAGGTTTCTAGAGCAAAGAATGGATGGGCTCAATGGAAACAACGCGATCTAAAATAGAAAGGCGTTCTGGAAAAGATAGACGAAGGAAAATCAATCCCAACCGTCTTTTTTATCATGGACAAGAGAAAAGAAGCCTTAAAGCTCGCAGATTGAAAATTGAAAGAAGAGACGGCTGGGTAAGGCTTGGTAAATGGTCAAGTGTATACTTGTGGGATCTAAAAATCTCTAAGTTTTTAAAAAGACGAATTTAATGGATTGAAAGGAGCATACCCATGGCATCTAATTTCCAACTTTTGTCCTATCGAAACAAAGATAGCCTTCATTTGCAGCTATATGGTGATTTTGATGGCAATTCAGCCTATGAATTGATCAACACTCTAAAAAAAAATGGTAAGGATTTTATTCAAATTTTTATCGATACCAATGACCTCACCAACTTATACCCCTTTGGACTTGATGTATTTCAAAATAATAACGCCATCGCAAAAAAATGCAGCAGCTTAATTTTTATTGGCAAACATAAACACAGTTTTGCCGCCTAAAAAAGAGATTTCGTGAATATCAGCGGTGGGTTTTCACTGCAAAAAATTAACCCAAGACGCATCAAGGGAAGACAGGAACTAACAGATATGCAATTGATCAAGAATAAAAAAGGGTTCACCCTGATTGAGGTAGCCGCTGTGATGGTCATTATGAGCGTTTTGGTCTCAGTTGGCATTAAAAAAGTTGACGTTTTGTCGCACAACGCCGTCGATCGAGTACTCGAGAGTGGACTAAAAGAGCTAAATACGAGAGAAACTTTGGTTTGGGCTGAAATAAAGCTTTCCGACAGCGGATGGATTAATGATATGAATGTTTTTTCAGAGTTGGATACGAATCTCGGCAACGAATTCAAATGGACTGCAGAACCGAATATTACCGGAGGGATCCTGGGTTTAAGGTCGAAATCTATTGTCCTTACCAGAATCGCTTCGACAAGTTCAACAGTGGGCATGTGGAATTAATGTATGTGACAACGATCTTTGTTCTGATTAACTGGATTAATTTACAATGGTAGAATTATTGGCTTTTATCGGAAATTTGAATCTTGGGATATTTATTGTACTATGGACGTCTACTATTATTTTAGTGATATTTATATCTCTGTTATTGGTTTTTGTTAGCCAAATGAATAAAGAAACAATTAAAATAAATAAAAAAGTGAAAATATTAATAGACGCGCTATCAGAAAAAAATAAAGCTTGGAGAAGATGATATTTAATTTTTTTAATCAACTAGCGAATGCATCCGGTTTACCCCCTATAGTAACGATTGGTGCTTTGGTGATAATAGGTTCTCTAACCTTATTCGGGAGCCTTATTTTAATAAAGGTTAGAAGCATTATAAAAGTATTGAATGATTTGAATAACAGATTGGATACCATCGGCCAAAGATTAGGCTGGCCCTCTGGGGAGACCGAAAATATTCAACCTTATAAATATAAATTGGGATCCCATATAAATAATGAGGTGGCGGCTGATGGTCGTAGGGCTGTTGAAACCAATAACACCGCAAATATTGCGCAGAATAACGGATCTGAAGGTCACCGGATAAATACGGAGTTTAGCACAAAAATACATGAGCTACTCAAAAAATCCGGCAAACCGACACCATACCATGATTTAACAAAACAATTATCAAGAGAATACCCCGAATACAACTATGATTTTTTTCTCAAAGAGGCGGAGAATCTTCAAAAGGAGGGAAAAGTCGAAGTTAAACTTATTGCCGGAAAGCTCTATTTTCAGATAAAAAAGACGATGTGAAATGAGTTGTTTGAGCGCCCCTAAAACCCCGGGCCTCCTTTATTCTCAATTTTTCAATCGATAAATGCCATACGGTGTAATGACCTCTTTTCCAAGCAGTATATCGGTCATAATCGGAGTAACTTGGTCAAAGATGTCCACCATTATTTCCATGAAATTTCTTTCCGAAATATCCTCCCATCGTCCGCCATCAAGATTCCTAACTTCATACTTTGGCATTTCAATCTGCATTCTGCAACCGTACCATGCTATATTCCTACAAATCACTCGGCTATTATCTCAATGCAATTCGGAATCAAGTAAATGTTCTTTGCGATAATTTTAATATCGGCTGGAACAACCAAACCTTTAACCGAAGTTGCACATCGTTTTTGTTTGACATTTGCACTCATTTTCTTTAGTTTAACAAAGTTGCAAATGAAGGTAACTATCCCGCTAAGTTTACAACTATATGAAAATACATTATATTTATCAGATACTGGGCGGTTTGCGGGATTTTGGATGAGTGGCATGAATGAGCATTGGTTGTTTGGTTTTTTATTATTAACGGGTAGCTCAAATTTTCATTAAAAAGGAGGGAATATGAAAAAGATTCTAATCGCAGTCGCTGTTATTGGATTGATTTTTGCGGCCGGAACCATCCAGGCCAAAGATTGGAAGGTGATTCGAATCGGCGTGGAAGGTGCCTATCCGCCGTTTAGTTATACGACCGCCGATGGCAAATTGGAGGGTTTTGACATTGACATCGCCAGAGCGCTGGTCAAGGCCATGGGCGCAGAAATCAAGCTGGTGCCCCAGGATTGGGACGGCATAATTCCGGCCCTGCTTGCCAGAAAGTACGATGCCATCATCGCCTCCATGGCGATTACAGAGGAAAGAAAGAAAAAGGTTGCTTTCACCAACAAATATTACAATACCCCCGCAAAATTTATCTGTAAGAAAGGCGCCTTGAAAGAGTTTACCCGCGAACAAGTGGCAGAAGCAACCGCAGGCAAACAAATCGGTGTCCAGCGTGCCACCACCCACGACAGTTTCATTACTGATAACGGCGGCAAAGGTGTGGTTATCAAGCGTTACGCCACCCAGGACGAGGCTTATATGGACCTGGTGGCCGGACGTGTGGACATGTTGCTGGCCGACAGCGTCGCGACTGACGGAGGCTTTCTCAAGAAACCCGAAGGGCAAAGTTATCAGTTCATCGGTCCTGATTTGACGGACAAAAAATGGTTTGGCGAGGGTTCCGGTATTGCCTGCCGCAAGAAAGACAAAGAACTGGTGGAGCTATTCAATAAAGCCATTGTTCAGATCCGCTCGGATGGAACGTACCAGAAAATCCAGAATAAATACTTCGATTTCAACGTATACGGCGAATAGGCCGAAGCAGTAAAGATCATCCCATTTTAAGGATGGTCGTTGACACAAACGATAACTATTTTACTTAGTGGGGGAGGCATACTCCCCCATTGGTTTTAGAAACACATTTGTTATTTCTGATTGGCTAAAATAGCATAAAAAAATTCCATTTAAAGACAGGGGGGCAGAAATTCGCGAATACTCTGAGCTTTTTCGAGACTGCGCTCGAAAACATCCAACGGGAAGGTCAGCTTTTTCTTGGATGCAAATAGGCATGCCAATGACGTTCGACCCTTTTGAATCCCCACACGATAAGGAAAGTAAGCCCAAGATAAAACAGCCCTGCGGCGATAAACGATTCAAAGGGAACAAAGTTTCGGGCGTTAACAATTTTGGCGGCGCCAAATAAATCGACAATGGTGATGACACCCGCCAGCGCACTGCCGTGCAACATGAAGATGACTTCATTGCCATAGGCGGGCAATGCACGCCGGAAGGTACTGGGCAATATAATGCGCCGATATCTCATGGCGTTGGACATGCCGCACGCCTTGGCAGCTTCGATTTCACCAAAGGCGGTCTGTGCAATCGTGCCGCGCAGAATTTCGGCCGTATAGCCTGCAGTATTCAGTGCAAAGGCAAGCAGGGCACATGCGTAGGCCTCCTTAAAGATTACCCATAGGAAACTCTCACGCACGGCCTCAAACTGCCCCATGCCGTGGTAAATCATAAACATTTGCACCAACAGCGGTGTACCTCTGAAAAAATAGATGTAGGCTTTGGGCACAATGCTAACCCACCTGTTTTTTGATGCCGCCAGCAGGGCAATGGGTAAGGCCAGGCACAGTCCTAACGCCAGAGAGGAAATAACCAAAACAATCGTGACCCTGAGCCCTTGAAAATACAACGGCAGATTATCAATGATAACTTGAAAATCCATAACTATCCAATCTATGCCTTGCGCACCCCAACACTGTAACGCCTATCTAACCATCTTATGCCCACATTGGAGACGCCGGTAATGATCAGAAACAAGAATGCAACCACGCAATAAAAGGTAAATGGCTTTCTGGTGGATCCCCCGGCCAGGCCGGCGTTATAAACCATATCCTGCAAGCCGATGACGGCAACCAATGCAGTGGTTTTAGTCAACACCAACCAGTTATTGCCGAAACCCGGTAAGGCATGCCGTACCATGGCGGGGAACGTAAGGCGCAAAAAAACCTGTATCGGATTCATACCAAATGCATAGCCGGCCTCAATTTCGCCCCGGGATACGGCCACTATGCCGCCGCGGAAGGTCTCCGTCATATAGGCACCGAAAATAAAACCGATCGTGAGGACACCCGCCACAAATGGACTCACATCGATATACTCCAACCCCAGTTTTTCACCGATATTATTCACCAGGATCTGGCCGCCAAAAAAGATAAGAGTCATAAGAACCAAATCGGGTATCCCTCTAATGACTGTCGTATAGATGCCCGCCACACTTTGGGCAAGGCGGGATCTGGACAGCTTGGCAAGGGCGCCGATCATTCCGAGCACAACCGCAATAAAAAGCGACAGCAACGCCACTTCCACGGTCAGCAGCATTCCTTTCAGGATAAGGGGTATATAGTCCAATACATATGACATTTCTTATTCACCATAAGCACCACAGATGGAAACGCTATTCTTGAGCAGAAGCGTCGTAATTAAACCACTTGACGGCCATTTTTTTTATGGTTCCATCTTTTATCGCTGATTCGATCACCCGCGAAAATATATCCGCCAGATCCTGATCCTTCTTTCTGACGGCCACACCGACACCCTCTCCGAAGGGCCCGCCGGTCATATGGGGACCGACGATCCGATATTCCTTACCCTGTTCGGATTTAATCAATGGCTGCCAATAGGCAAAATCTCCTATCACCGCGTCTAGACGCCCCTGGTATAGCTCAAGATCAATAGTGTGCTGGAAATCATAAATGCGAATTTCAGCATGGTCGCCCATATACTGATCAGCGAATCTTGCATGGGTAGTTCCGACCTGGACACCGATTATTTTGCCTGCGAATTCCTTGAAGATGGCATCCAGCGCAGCTTGTTCAGCGGGACTGATATCATTTAGTGTCAAATGCCGTAAATCGGAACGGAAGTTCGCAAGGGGGTTGTCTTTGCGCACCACAAATACATTTGGCGTAACGGCATAATTGCGCGAAAAACTTGCTACCTTCTTACGATTTTCCGTGATCGACATGGCTGCCATGATGGCGTCATATTTGCCGGCATTCAGTCCCTTTAAGATGCCACGCCACTTTTGGGGTATGATCTCGCAGGTAGCATTCATGCGCGTGCAAAGTTCTTGGGCCAATTCGATTTCGAATCCCACGAGATTGCCCGAGGCGTCGACATAGTTCCAGGGGGGGTAAGCACCTTCGGTCGCAATTTTTATCTTCTGCCAATCCCCGGCGACAACCTGGCAGACGAATGCCACGGATATAAGCGATACAAGCAATAGTATTCTCAGGCTTTTCATTTTTCGTCCTGCCTCGTTTTTACGGCATTTTGAAAACCGAGCATAAGCCAATTGGTTTCAGAAGCCCACTATCAGAGGAAAGATGCCGAAAGTCAGATAACAGAAATTCTGAATCTGCCTTCGCGGAAAATCAGAATTGGTAGTAATTCCTCGCTATTTCAGAGCACCGCTGAGAAACTGTTTAAAGCGTTCGGACTTCGGATTCTTAAAAACCTGATCCGGCGCACCATCTTCCTCCACAATTCCCTCGTGTAAAAATAACACCCGGCTGGAAACTTCCCGGGCAAACCCCATTTCATGGGTAACAACCAGCATGGTGCGTCCTTCCTCGGCTAAACTCTGCATTACTTTTAGAACCTCACCCACCAGCTCCGGATCAAGGGCCGAAGTTGGCTCATCGAACATCAGCATATCCGGCTCCATGGCGAGCGCTCGCGCTATCGCCGCCCGCTGCTGCTGACCGCCCGACAGTTGGGCCGGGTAATAGTTCCTATGGTCGTACATACCGACCCGCTGCAATATGGCCCCGGCATTATCTTTGGCTTCCGCTTTGGGAATTTTTAGCACATGGATCGGGGCTTCCGTAACATTTTGCAAAACGGTCATATGGGCCCACAGATTGAATTGCTGGAACACCATTGCCAATTTTGATCGGATAAGTTCGACCTGTTTGCGATCTGCGGCAACGCGTTCTCCCGTGCGCCGTTCGGTCATTTTGATAAGTTCGCCACGGACGTAGACTTTTCCTGCGGTGGGTGTTTCCAGGAGATTGATGCATCGCAGTAAGGTGCTCTTGCCGGAGCCACTGCTCCCGAGAATGGAGATGACATCATGGTCGAAAGCCTCTAAAAAAATTCCCTTTAAAACTTTTATATTACCGAAGCTTTTATGAATGTCTTCAACTTTAAGTGCGGGTGCGGATTCAGCCATGTTATTCATATCCTTCCCACCTGCCGTGTCTGCTACCTTCGGCCTGAGCTCTTGGCCGCCTTCGTCCCCCGGCCCAAACCGAAGGAGGATCGAGCGAACGCTCAGGGCCAAACTGCGCGGGCTGAATGGAACATGTGACAGGCGGCAAGCGTTTACGGCTTATCTTTGGCGATATGTAATTTGCTCCTGACATTGACGGGATCGGAGAGCAAATTCCAAGTAAGAAATAATTCAGAGTCTATAATAAAGATGTAAGTAGAATGCAAGTGCTTTTTAGCCGCCTGCTCTTTTTAGTTGTCGGCTATGGACGAGATCACAAAAGTCTTCGTAGCGAAAGTCTTTGGGTCATACTCTGCGCATTTTTAATCTCAACTGGCGTCTGTGGCCGCATAGCCCTCGGGGGTAAGAAATGCGCTGGTTTTGAGCGCATTCATATCGACCAGGCCGCTTTGATACAGCTTCTTGATCGCTTGCAAGGTCGCACTGGGGGCTTGATCCAGGGCTGCGACAATATCACTTACGTCCATGATACCCGGCGGCCCACTATGGGTCCACTCCTTGGCCAACAGAAGCAAAACCCGCTGTTCCTCAGATATCGGCATGACGGCACCCTCCGCTTGCCCTTTATTCCGCACTCGGTGGATCTAAAACGGTGGTGATGGACTGGGTTTTATTTTGGGAATCGTACTTTTGGATTGAAAGTCTTAGGCAAGCGCCTTTACCAGTTCACGACAATAATCCGGAATATCGGCCACCACGCGGCCCCACACGAGATTTCCCTCTCGCAAGGCCGGTTTGTCGACCCAGATGGCACCCGCGTTTTCCATGTCATCCTTGATACCGGTGCTGCCGGTGACCCGTTTACCTTTGCAAATGCCCGCGCTGGCCGCAACCCATCCAGCGTGACAAATAAATCCAAGAATTTTGTTCTGCGCATTCATATTCTGCACCAACTGCAGGATATTCCGATCCCGGCGAAGTTTGTCCGGAGCCCAACCACCGGGCACCAACAGCGCATCCAGCTGGTCGGCGGTGACCTCGTTAGCGGCGATGTGACTTTCGACGGTCAGCCCCCCGCTTTTGCTGGTATAGATTTCTCCGGCCTTGGTTCCAATCACCTTGACTGCTGCGCCATCTTCCTGCATGCGCATATGCGGTACCCAGAATTCCAAGTCTTCATACCCGGGTCCGACGAGAATCCCGATGGTTTTATCTTTAAGTCGCATGGGTATCTCCTTTCGTTATTTATCCGGTCCGGCCGTTAATGAGGGTCGATATGTCAAAAAGATAGGATCGATCAAGCGAACGTCAACTATTCAGAATAATCTGAGATAGTCGTATCATCTGGCACAGGGAAACGAGTACGGACTGCACCTCCAATCCTTTTTACCAGTATCGATGTTTTCCACAAAGCAGGCAAGTCGTTCCTGATGGCTTTGCTTGGTCTTTTTTTTTATTTGGAATTTGAACAGATTTCCGATATGATACCACCAACGCGGCGGGTCCGTTTACCGGGAAGACGGCACCCACGCCGCACGGCCTTTGCGCCCGTGACGGTCAACCCGCCCCCGGATAAAGGCAGTTACACACGAAACGATGTTCAGCCGACATTGGATGGACACGAGATAGGTACTCATGATTCATTATAAATCCCTTGAAGACTTTCTTATTTCCAAAGAGCTGTCCGTAGATGCGGAGCTGGACGACGGCCTCGGCGCCAAATACCCGGTAAAGGGTCGCGAGATAGAGGCTACCATTCTGTTCGCCGACATCTCCCTGTTTTCCAAACGCACCCTGGACCTGGCCCCCACGGCGACCCTAATTTTCGTCAACCGCTTTTTCACCTGGATCACCAACGAGGCCCTCAAGGGGATCCCCTGCATCATTGACAAGTACATCGGTGACCAGATCATGGTCATTTTCTCAAAGGAGTTCGGGTCGAAAAATCCGTTCATTGAAGCGGTACAGGCCGCCCGCAAATTCGCCGAAAGCGATTTTTTGGGATTTCAGCCCCACATGGGTATCGCCAGCGGGGTCGTGACGGTGGGGTATGTGGGCACCCCCTTGCGCTACAATTGTTCGGTATTTGGCAAACCGGTGACGATCGCCGCCCGTTGCGCGGACATGAAGGTCGATATCCCCAACTATGCTTCCATCATATTTCCTGCCAAGTTGTGGCACAACTACTCGTTCCGGGAAATATTCAAACCCGTGGAGACATCCTCCTCCACCTTTACGATCCACGAAACGCCGATCAACTGGGAAGAGATCCCGGCGGCGATCGTGGAGATGAAGAACGTGGGACTGGTGGAAGTGACTTCCATCGTCAACATGGAATTATCGGATTATGCCAGTGACCCCCACGAGCCGGGTCTTGCGGACAGATCGTTGATCACCAAAGCGGAAGCGGAGGAAGATCTCAAGGTCCTGCGCGCGCAAGGAAAGTACAGACCCATCCAGGAGTGGCAGAATGAGCGCTAAAAAAGACGCCGCCGGGGATCGATGGCATCAAGCGTGACGAATGTCATCGCAATCCGTTTTAATAGGATATGCGTGTTGATCATACTTTCAGTTAAGAGTAAGCGCACGAAGTCTCTGTCCTTTTGTTTGAAAGCTACAAGCTTGCTGACTGCAAAATCATGTGCTTCAAGACACCAACCAGTTTTACCATTAGTTGAAATCTCGTCAAAAATTGGCGCTGCTCTGTGTTCCCAACCTGCTGGAAGTGTTGCGGCTTCTGCTATAGGCAAACCATGCACATAAAAACCGTGAAAAGGGGATTACTCTGACGTAAACGGCTGGCTCGTTCGCTGGTGGAGGTTAAGAATTGAGATAGACGTCGAACAGAATAAGATCCCAAGATATCGCGCCATTCTTCAATATCTTTAGTCGCGGCACCATGATCGCTCTTTAACATGCGTTTGACATGTTCCTTTGCTCTTCGTACAAGGGAAGTATCGTGCTCTACTGCTTCTGCTAACTGGCGCGATATTTCCAGACTCAGATTGATAGTTATCAGCCCGTCAGGCTGGCTCTAATTCTGCTGCGCTGATTTTGATGAAATCTATTGACAAGTGAATTTGATTATTTTAGGAGAAAGGTAAACGTTTTCCAAACCTGCTGGAGATTAACCGTGGCAAACATTCAAGATGTGGCTGCCCGAGCTAAGGTCTCCATAGCCACCGTTTCCCGGGTGCTAAACAAGAGTGACCACAAGGTGAGTCCGCAAACGCGCGCACGCGTATTGGCGGCTGTCCGGAAGTTGGATTACTGCCCGAATGCCCTTGCCCGTGGTCTGCTGATGAAGCGGACCATGACCATCGGCATTATTATTCCTGATATTTCAAATCCTTACTATGCCGAAATTGTCAGAGGGATCCAGGACGTTGCCGATGAAATGGGTTACAATGTTCTGCTGCAAAATACTGACCGCAAGCAGGCACGAATTATTAAATCGATTCATCTACTCCGGGAAAAAATTGTGGATGGCGTCATATTTAGCGGCGGCATCATCCACGAGTATGCAACTTTGTCGGCCTTAAAAGAATTAAAAGACCGGGTCGTGGTAATCGGTCGACATGAAGTTAATTTTCCAGCCGCCCTGGTGGATAACATTGGCGGTGCGACGGAAGCGATTCAACATTTGATCGATTTAGGGCACCAAAAAATTGCCTTTATAGGGGGACCCCAAAAATCGACTACCATGATTGACCGTCTCAAAGGATACCAAAATGCCCTGGCACAAAATGGCTATCCGCTGAAAAAGAACCGTTTGAAATGGGGAGATTTAAGGCCTGAAAGCGGCTATACGGCTGCCATGGAATTATTGAGTCATAAAGGTAAAGGTCGGCCCAGCGCGATTTTTTCCTGCAACGATATGATGGCGTTTGGCAGCCTGCATGCTGTCAGAAAACTTGGCTTAACGGTGCCGGATGAGGTTGCTGTTGTCGGATTTGATGATGTCCCGCTTTGTGCTTACGTTGATCCGAACCTCACAACGGTGGCGATCCCGCGCTACGGCCTCGGGGCTGGGGCCATGCAAATGCTGATCGATTTGATCTCCGGCAACTTAGTTGAACGGATTCGATGGTTTAAAACCCGGCTGATGACCCGAGAATCAACCTTCAAACCGCTGGAAAATCAGAATAACTAAGCCGCATATTGGAAAAGGTTTTCTATTGAATAGGAGGGCAGTTTTTAACCATCTGAAGCGCCAGCCCCCGTAAATATCAATTTGGGCCTATGATGAAACATTGATGGATATGGACAAAGCCCAAAAAGACCGAACCCATGCACCGGCCTTTATGGGCGATAAGTTTTCCAAAAAAGACGGAACCGGCAATGTTATGTTTTTGGGATCCGAAAATATCTGGGTGCCATGGAGCATCATGAATACAGTGATACGGCAACCATCGGTGACCCCCTTGCGGGTTCCAAGGAAAAAGGTGAGAAATACTTTGAGGCCGCCGGCAAAGCCATGGCGGGATTTGGATGGCAAGAACAGAATCATCGGCGGGTTGTCCTGCTGACCCTCCGATTGGGGTGCGAGCCGAATGCCGCAGAAACACATCGCCATCATTGCGACCTGTGACACCAAAGGGGCCGAGGTTGCCTTTATGACGTCCCTCATCAGAGATCGAGGGTTCGATCCTGTGGTTATCGATGTGGGACCCATGACACAACCGTCGGCTCGATACGAATTTGCCAATCAGCGGGTCGCAGAGCTCGCCGGCTGGAAATTAGCCGACCTTGTCCGCACCAATCAGCGCGCCCAGATTATGACGGCCATGGGCCTGGGCGCCATCAAGGCGCTGCAGGCGCTTTTGAAAGCGGATCGATTAGATGGTGTCATCGGCATTGGTGGCAATCAGGGCAGTGCCATGGCGTCAATGGCCATGCAAAGCCTGCCCATTGGGTTTCCAAAATTTCTCGTCTCTACTGTGGCGTCCGGCAACATCCGACCCTACATTGGGCATAAGGACATTGGGGTGATGTTCTCGGTGGCCGATCTGATCGGTGGCCCAAATCTTGTCAGTCGATCGATCCTGACAAATGCGGTGGCGGCTTTGATGGGAATGGTGGCCAACGGCGAAAAAATATTGTTGCATCACCAAGAAAAAAATATCGCCATCAGTGCCCTGGGAAACACGGAACCGGCGGTTCAACGCATTTCAGCCTTGCTCAATGAAAAAGGATTTCATGTCATTGCTTTCCATGCTTCCGGTGCCGGGGGCACAGCCATGGAAGAGCTCATCGAAGACGGGGTGTTCCACGGCGTGGTGGATTTAACGCCGCATGAATTGACGGAGGAAGTCGTCGGGGCCGGTGCATATGTGCCGGTTCGCCCCGGGCGACTGCAGGCCGCGGCGCGGTCCGGTATCCCACAAGTCGTATCCACCGGTGCGATGGAGTACCTGTGCTTTGGACCCAAAGAATCCATTCCTGCGCCACTCAGGAAGCGCAAAACTTATTTTCACAACCCGAAGAATGCCAATGTCAAAGCTTCGCGAGCGGAAATGTCACAAGTCGGCAGGGTGATGGCCGAACGTTTAAACGAGGCCCAAGGCAAAACGGAAATAGTGATCCCTCTCAAAGGCTCGTCCGTTTATGGGAGTAAAGGCGGGCCTTTATATGATCCTGCGGGGAGTGCGCTGCTCCTCAAGACTTTAAAACAGAACCTGAATCCCAAAATCCAACTAATAGAAATCGATGCGCACATCAATGATCCGGAATTTGCCGATATCTGTGTGAGCAGATTTCTATACCTGTTCAATCAGGAGATCCAATGAACAATATCGATTTTTACCGCCAACAATTATCGGAATTCTCTCACCGTGCATTTCAGCGGCGTCTGGTCGGCGGCACCGGCGGGAATTTAAGCCTTCGCATCCCGGGCACCGACACCGTTTTGGTGACCCCGACCGGTATCTCACTGGAGGAGGTCGAGCCCGCCGAAAACATCCTTGTCAATTTGGCAGGGGAGATCCTCCAATCCCCTAAAGACCTAAAAGGATCAAAAGAAACCGGGTTTCACCTGGCAGCCTACAAACTGAAACCTGACATCGGTGGTATCGCACACGTCCACCCGCCCTATGCCACTGCCTATTCAAACAAAGTTCGGCCCTTGCCGCTGGCGACCATTTCGGCCCAGGTGAATTTAAAACAGGTGCCGTGCATCGAATGTTTTGCCCCGGGTTCCGCGGAGCTTCGAGACGCGGTCACAAGGGGTATTCAAAACAATCCTGAGGCCAATTGCATCCTGATGAAAGAACATGGGATTTTGGCCATGGGCAGGGATCTGCGGCACGCCTACTACATTGCCGATTTGACCGAAGACACGGCTAAAATCGCTTATGTGGCGGCAACGATTCCTGACTAAAAGGCACACTTTCTCCGGAAAGGCATGAGCGTGATGGGGACCACAAGCCCCCAAAAGAGGTTTCAAAAAACGAAATTGAAATAGTCTTTGACCCATAAGCCCATTGGGCAATTATGTCGCCTAACCAAGGGCAGCGCAGGAAAGGAGCACCTATGGACAATTTTTCGATTTACAAATACATGTATTTAGGGATTGTGCATTTTAAAGCATTTCCACAGTGTGTCGGGGGGCAAGGACCGATTTTAGAAACGCTAAGAAAAATTGCCGAAGATGATTTTTGGACAGCGGTCGAAGTCGGTTGGATGAAGGATGTCAGGGTGCGGCATGAAGCCAGCAAACTTCTTGAAGTCTCACACCTGAAGGTGTGCTATGCGACCCAACCCCGAATCCTCGGTCAAAAGCTGAATCCGAGCGCTTTTGATGCGGCCGTTCGCGCCAAAGCCATCGACAATGTGAAACGTGGCATCGATGAAGCCTATCAACTTGGTGCATCGTCGGTGCGGGTCCTGTCCGGCAAGGATCCCGGGGATGAAAAAAGAGAAGAGGCCAAAAAGATTTTTATTGATACATTGAAAGAATGGTGCGAATACGCCAAACAGCAGGGCGACATTAATATCTATATGAAGATTTTTGACCGTGATATCGATAAAGCCGCTCTTATCGGTCATTTTAAGGATGCGGCCGATGTTGCCGCACAAGTCTACAAGGAGTATAAGAATTTTGGCGTCCTGTCCGACCTTTCACATTTTCCGCTCTTGCGGGAATCACCGGCCGAGGCGATCCCGCTGGTTATGAAATACCCCATGCATTTTCATATCGGCAACTGTGTCGTGGCCGATAGAAAGCACTTTCTCTACGGTGACCTGCAACCGCGGTTCGGCGTCGCCGGCGGAGAATTGGACACCCCGGATGTAAGGGATTATTTCAAGCTGCTGCTGGAAAATAATCTACTCAATCCGGATGATAAACCGGTTGTAAGTGCAGAGGTGAGACCACTGCTGGCGGAGGAAACTTCGGAGTTGATACTAGCCAATGCCAAGCGTGTGATTAAGGAAGCCTGGGCAAGTTTGTAAAATCTTCAGGTGACGCCCAGCAATCTCTTTTTATTAACCCTAAATGAATTCTGGAGGTGTTGACGATGAAAGGAAAAGCATATGTTATCATTTTAGCAGCTGCCTTAACCATGATTTTCACCACCGGTTTGGCTTCGGCGGCAGACGATTACCCCTCAAAGCCGGTTAGCTTTTTTATTCCATTCGGCGCCGGCGGATCGGCAGACCTTATGGGAAGGGCACTGGCCACCGGAACCGAGAGTTCCCTCGGACAAGCGATCGTACCGGTCAACCGGCCGGGAGCCGGCGGCGGCATTATGTATACGGCCTTAAAGAATTCTCCGCCCGATGGGTATACGGTCGGATGGAATTCAACCTCTATTCTGACCTCAACCAATATCGGCAATGTGCCCTTTAAATATACGGCCTTTACGCAGGTGTGCCGTATCGGATTTACGGGCATGCCGATCGTGGTCCGCCAAGACTCGGCCTGGAATACTTTTCAGGAATTTGTGGCCTACGCCAAGAAAAACCCGCTGAAAATCAAAATCGGGAATGCCGGTACGGGAAGCGGGACTCACATGACCGCCGTGTTAATGGAAAAGACCGCCGCTATAAAAGTCGTCCATGTTCCGTTAGGCGCCAAAAGGCGGGTACCGAGCTTGCTGGGCGGTGAGGTTGAAGCCATTTGTGTGCCGCTGCCCGAAGCAGTGCCCCAGGTGCTCGCGGGTAAATTCCGTATCCTGGCGATGAGCACGAATGAAAGGGATCCGGCCTTCAAAGATGTTCCGACGATGATAGAACTCGGATATCCGGCTGTCATGGAGCTGTTCCGGGGAATCAGTGTCCCGGCAGGAACGCCTAAAGCGGTCATTGCCAAGCTGGAAGAATCGTTTAGAAAAGGTGCCCAGGATCCCGGATTTGTTAAAATAGCCAAGATGAAAGGGTTTAATATCAGATTCATGGGCCAGGCGGAATTCGAAAAATACATTGCGGTCCAAAATGAAAATGTGGCCAACGCTATGAAATTAGGGGGGCTGATAAAGTAAATCTCCAATTGCGAACCTGTGGGGGCTGAATTCGAAAACGGGATTCATTTCAGCCCCCCAATCAAATCGGGAACACCGGCATGAGAAGGGCAAATATAATTGTATCGCTTGTGATCATAAGTTTTACGGGGGTTTATGCGTATTTCACTTCCCAGCTGCCAACGCGCAATCTTCCCAACACACTCGGCAGCGACTTCATGCCGTGGTTGCTTGCGACTATTTTGTTTGTCCTCTCCGGTTGTTTGCTGCTTACCAACGCCATCGGCAAGACGCGCGAAAATTTCGAACCGAAGATTGCTTTGAAAGAAGTTATCAGTGTTATCGTTCTGACCGTTTTCGTCTATTTTTACGTCAAAGCCATTCAGTTGATCGGATTCTTATACGTCACACCATTTTTTATGGCGGCCCTGATGTGGATCGCCGGTGCCCGAAAATGGAAAGAAATCCTAATTTTATCAGCTGGTTCCACGGTTGGCATCTACCTCTTCTTTCAAAAGGTTTTTAAAGTAATTTTGCCCCAAGGAACACTGTTTTAGAAAGGAAGCCCAATATGGGGGCGACCGTCTTTGCGGCACTGATCGATGTGCTGCAATTCCAAAATATTCTGGCATCCATCATCGGGGTGTTGTTCGGATTGTTCATCGGTTCGACCCCCGGCCTGACAATATCGCTGGGAATGGTCCTGCTTCTGCCGATTACCTTCAAACTGGAAGCGGTCACATCCATTTGTCTTTTGCTGGGTCTTTATGCATCCGGGATGACCGGCGGTTCATTATCTGCCGTTCTACTGAACATCCCCGGCACTCCCTCGGGATCGGCAACCGCCATTGACGGTCATGCCATGGCCAAGAAAGGGCGAGCCGGTGAGGCGCTGGGGGTGGCTGTCAGTGCTTCCTTTTTCGGTGGCATATTCGGTCTTACCTGTTTGGTACTGGCAGCGCCGATGATTGCCAAGGTAGCCCTGCGTTTCGGAGCTCCGGAGCTGTTTTCAATCGTTCTTTTGGGACTGACATTGATCTGCAGTTTTGGACAAAAATCCGTCATTAAAGGGCTTATTTCCGGTGTCATCGGACTCATTATAATGACGGTGGGCCTGGATCCCATGATGGGCAGCCCGCGCTTCACTTTCGGCCACGTTGAGCTTCAGGCGGGAATATCTTTTTTACCGGCCATGATTGGACTGTTTGCCGTCCCGCAGATATTGCTTGGAATCTCCAGTAAAACCAAAGTTTTTCCGGAATACAAAAAAAAGTTGAGCGGGGTTTTGCCGAAGATCGGCAATCTGTGTAAACTCGCAAAAACCATGCTGATCGGATCTGTGATTGGCACGGGTGTTGGGGCGATTCCGGGAGCAGGCGGACCCATCGCTGTTTTTTTAAGTTATGATTATGCCAGAAGGATTTCGAAAAAAGGGCCCAATTACGGCGAGGGAGAACCCGAAGGTGTGGCCGCACCGGAGGCGTCCAACAACGCCGTGGCCGGTGGTGCGCTGATTCCCATGCTAACCCTGGGGATTCCCGGCGACCCTATTACCGCAATCCTTCTGGGTGCCTTAATGATTCACGGCCTGATCCCCGGACCGCTGCTTTTCCAGCAATCCCCGCAATTCGTTTATAGCGTCTTTTGGGCTTATCTCGTGGCCAACCTGGCAAACTTAATTGTTACCTTTAGCACCATTAAGCTCTGGGTCAGAGTGCTGAAAGTTCCGCAACCGACGCTGTTGCCCATTATCTTTATTCTTTGCATAGTGGGAACTTTTGCCCTGCGCAATACTTTTTTTGATACCGGGGTTATGTTCTGTTTCGGTCTGCTGGGCTATTTCATGATCAAGTTTCAATTTCCGATTATACCCTTGCTGCTGGCAATTATTTTAGGACCCAACCTTGAAGAACATCTCAGAATGTCGTTGATTATTTCACAGGGGGATTATTCGATCTTTATTACCCATCCCATCTGTCTGGCCTTTATCATTATATCGATTTTTTCATTTTTCGGACCACTGGTGTGGCCGCTATGGAAAAACCGCAAACGCTATGCTTTAGCAGATAATTAATTTTTACCTGAATCGTTCAAAATTAAGGTAGTATAATTCAGAATAAAATTTCTAACCGACCAAAAATTCAGCAGGACCATTCATGGAGAATTGAAAATGCAACCAACAGCACAAAGCAAATCGTTTGAAATTCCGGAAACAATGCAGGCCTGGGTTCTCGGCGGACCCCAGGAATTATCTTTAACCCAAAAACCCGTTCCCAAGCCCGGCCCGACTGAAGTTTTGGTCCGGGTAGATGCCGTTGCCATCTGTGGTACGGATTTGGAAATCCTCTACCATGGCTTGCCGGCGATGATTGAAGGTGATTTGCCCTTCAATAAGAACTTTACCCCGGGTCATGAATACATGGGCACCGTCGTAAAACTGGGGCAAGGGGTTGATGAATATAATGTCGGCGATCGGGTAACCGTTGAAATCCACGCCGGGTGCGGGCGTTGCGAACGCTGCCGGGAAGGGATGTACACGTCATGCCTGAATTACGGCAAAAATTATGGTGATCAACAAAAAGGCCACCGGGCCAACGGATTTACCACCGACGGTGCCTTTGCCGAATATGCCGTCAATCATATCAACACCCTGGTACATGTTCCGGACACTATGAGTGATGAAGAGGCCACATTGGTCGTTACCGCTGGAACCGCGATGTACGGGCTGGATGCCCTGGGGGGACTAATTGCCGGCAAACGACTGGCAGTAACCGGCCCAGGTCCCATCGGGCTCATGGGCGTGGCGGTGGGCAAAGCCCTGGGAGCAGAGCCTGTGATTTTGACCGGAACGCGTGATGCGCGCCTGGACCTTGGCAAAAAATTGGGAGCGGATTATGTGGTCAATGTCCGCAATGAAGATCCGGTGGAATCCGTACAGCGGATTACGGCAGGACAAGGCGTCCATTACGTACTCGAGTGTTCCGGAGCCTCCAATGCCCTAAACGATGCGGCCAAGATGGTTAATCGGGGAGGACGGATTTGTCTGGCGGCGTTTCCCCTTGAACCGGTGCCGGTCGATGTTGCCTATCTGGTCCGCAACAATATTTACGTTTTCGGTATTCGCGGAGAAGGAAGAAGTGCCACCCACCGCGCCATGGCCCTGATGTCTCAACGCCGGTTTGATGCAACCATCATCCATACCCACACGTTTGCGTTTAAGGATTTGCCGACCGGCATCAAATATCAGCGCGAACGGATTGAGGATGCCATTAAAGTTGTTGTAAAGATGAAAGATGGCTAACGTGTTAATTCAACCGGAAAACCATTTAAATATCAAGGGGGCGGTGAGGATAACGAATACCACCCGGACGAAATGAAAACAGGTCACCAGCATGGGTTTTGCCCCGCTGTCGAACGCCATCCCGATCAAGGCGCTCATCGCTCCCGGACTTGTTCCCAGGTAGGCGGTACCGATATCCAGCAGTCCCAGCCGGGTAAAAATGACTGCCAAGTGCGTTGATTCGATTTAAAATATATATATTTCAACAAAACCGAATTTGAAGCGATCAGATCCGCCAATGAAAATTGCAAGCGCAGAACACTGGAATTTATCGAGCAACCGCTAAAAGCTGAAGATATAGAGTTAATGCAAAGTAGGCCGAAACCTGTTCGCAAAATAACCGCCGCAGATGAAAGCTTACTCAATGCGCTTTTAGTCCAGCCACGCAGCCTCGGTTTTAGGATCCCCGCTTATAAATCTAATGTTAGAATATAAGCCATCCGCAGTGGTGATATCTCAGGTAGGGCCTACACCACGGCCGGACACAAATTAATAGGGCTATTCCCCATGAAAAATATTTCAATTCGTATTAAAATCACTCTATTCATCGTCTTATTTTTATTATTCACCATTGTGATCGTCCTCTATCTCTCTATGTCCAACAGTAGGAAAAGCCTGATGGCTGCCACGGACCGCACCTTGCGCACCAATGCTCAAACAATTGACCGCGCTATTCGATCCATCATGCTGAGTGGCGAAGCGCCGATCGCAGTGCGAACCATCCGCAGTCTCCACGAGATTCAGGGTTTAGAGCAAATTGATCTTTATCGCACCAATGGTTTAACGGCATTTCATGATTTTGAAACCCTGGATCTCGTAAATGCCCAACAGCAGGCTTTTCAATTTACAAGAACGCCTCGAATTACCAAAAAAGAACTCGATACCCCTCTATTTCAAGACCTCCTTAATGGAAAAAGACCGATTAAATTTGAAGATAAAAAAAATCAACACTTCGAATATTACTATCCCTTTCAAAATGAACCTGAATGCCAAATGTGTCACGGTAAAAGCAAAGATATCCTGGGTGTATTACATCTGAAGATTTCAACCGCCGAGCTAAATATGCAAATAAAAAAGGCCGGTTTCAGTTTAAGCGCTATTTTAATAATGGCAGGTGTCCTTATCGCCTTCTGTCTTATCGTATTTCTAAATCGTCTGATTCTTGATCCTTTGGTAAAAATTGGAGGTGTCGTTGCCCAAGTGGGACAGGGAAATTTTGATGTGAAGGTTGAGATTTCGCGAGGAGACGAAATTGGTATCATTTCTGACCAAATCAACAGCATGGTTCGAGATTTAAAAGAGCAAGACCGGATAAAGCGATCTCTGTATCTGGCACAAGAGGTCCAACAAAACCTGCTGCCGCACGAGTATCCACGGTCGGATAATTTGGAAATCGCCGGCAAAAGCATTTACTGCGATGAAACCGGTGGTGATTATTATGATTTCATCTACAGCGATAACGATGAGAAGGAACGAATTGCTATCGTCGTAGGAGATGTATCCGGACACGGCATTTCTTCTGCCTTGCTTATGGCTGCAGTGCGCTCGTCTTTGCGACAGCGCTCATCCCTGCCTGGAAGTATCGCTAACATTATTTCGGATGTAAACCGTCAAATGGTTAAAGATGTAGAGGATTCGGGGCAATTTATTACCCTGTTATATTTGACCATTGACCCGACTCAAAAGTCACTCCAATGGGTTCGGGCCGGCCATGACCCCGGTATTTTTTATGATCCTCACTGCGATACATTTGAAGAGTTGCATGGATCGGGGGTATCACTCGGTGTAATTAAAGATTGGAAGTTTGAGAAAAATACAAAAACAGCGCTAAAAAAGGGACAAATAATTTTTCTTAGCACCGATGGTCTGAAGGAAGCGCGAAATAATAAAGGAGAAATGTTTGGTAAAGAGCCAATCTATGATGTAATTCGTAAAAATGCGTCCTCAAGTGCAAATGAAATCCTGAATGCCCTTTTTGAGTCTTTGAATAGTTTTTTAGAAGGCACAAAAATAGAAGACGATGTTACATTGGTGGTCGTAAAAATAAGTCAGTAATCGACGCTAATCCACTGCCTTATTAGGAAAAGGATAAATGACTGGTAATCCGTTGGAAAATCATGAACTCAATCTGGCCGAGAACTTTGTCCAATACACGGGCAGTCATATCTTTTTAACAGGAAAAGCAGGCACCGGAAAAACCACTTTCTTACATAAGCTGAAAGAAAATACCGCAAAACGGATGATCATCACCGCCCCAACCGGGGTTGCGGCCATCAATGCCGGAGGCGTCACCCTTCACTCTTTTTTCCAACTGCCCTTTGGCCCGTTTATTCCGGGCAGTGAGGCCTATGAACAGGGCCGGCAGCGTTTGTTCAGGTTCAGCAAGGAAAAAAAACGGATTATTCAAAGCCTTGATTTGCTGGTGATTGACGAGATCAGCATGGTGCGGGCCGATTTGCTGGATTCCGTGGATACGGTCCTGCGCCAGCACCGTCGCAATGATCAGCCCTTTGGTGGTGTGCAACTGCTCATGATCGGGGATCTGCACCAGCTTTCTCCTGTGGCAAAGCAGGATGAATGGCAGCTTTTAAAGCAATATTATGCGTCGGTTTATTTTTTCAGCAGCCATGCCCTTGACCCGGCCGAACTGGTTACCATTGAATTAAAACATATTTATCGTCAGTGTGATGCGCGCTTTATCAAATTGCTCAATCGGGTTCGGGACAACCGGCTTGATGCAGCCTCCATTGAGATTATAAATCAGCGCTATATTGAAAATTTTGCACCTAAAAAAGACGAGGGGTATATTACCCTGACCACCCATAACAGCAGTGCTGACAGCATTAACAAAAACAGGCTTTCGGTATTAAGGGGCCAAGAATATTGTTTTAAGGCCGAGGTTTCAGGAGAATTTCCCGAGCATACCTATCCGGCCCCGGGCACACTAGTGCTCAAAGTAGGGGCCCAGGTCATGTTTCTTCGCAATGATACGTCCATTGAAAAGCGTTATTACAACGGCAAAATCGGTAAAATAAAAACCATTCGCGGCCGTCAAATCTGCATTAGCTGCCCTGGCGAGTCTGAAGACATTGTGGTGGACGCCCTGGAATGGGAAAGTATTAAATATAAGATCGACGAAGAAAATAAGGAAATCCAAGAGGATATCATCGGCAAATTCAAACAATTTCCCCTTAAACTTGCCTGGGCCATCACCATCCATAAAAGCCAGGGCCTGACCTTTGACAAGGCCGTCATTGATGCCGAATCCGCTTTTGCCCATGGCCAGGTTTACGTGGCGTTAAGCCGTTGTAAAACGCTTGCGGGCATGGTGCTCAGCTCACGCATCCCATCCCGGGGCATTGAAACAGACGCGTCGGTGCTGGACTTTGTTGGAAAGGCTAGGCAGAACCCGCCCTCTGAAGACAGCCTTCATGCTGCCAAAGTATCCTACCAGCAGCAATTGCTGCTGGAGTGTTTTGATTTTCAGTTATTGCACAATCGCCTCAACTATTTTGTCCGGCTGTTGGCGGGAAATACCAGACTGGTGCAGAGCTCCAGACCATCTGATATGGTCCGGCGGCGGGAATTGGCTGAGAAGCATATTTTTGCGGTCAGTAAAAAATTCAAGCAGCAATTGCGAACCATTTTTGGACAACAAAGCCTGCCTGAATCCGATGCCTATATTCTGGAAAGAATCGGCAAAGCATCTGAATGGTTTCAGGATAAATTTTCCTTGATTTTTGATGACCTGGTGCAAAATTTCCAGATAGAAACAGATAACAAGGAAATTGGCAAAAAAATCGGCAATGCTCTGAATAATCTCAAACAGGAGATTCTTGTAAAACTTGCCGCAATAAAATCCTGTGAAAAGGGGTTTTCTCCCCCCCATTATCTGCGCGCCATATCAATGGCTGAGGTTTCCTTTATCCCGCAAAAAGAAAAAAAATCCCAAACCCCGCTTTACAGCAAGTCAGACATTGAACACCCGGAGTTGTTCCAAAATCTGAAGGCCTGGCGGTCCAGCAAAGCAAAGGAACAAGGCCTTGCCCATTTCCAGATCCTCCATCAGCGGGTATTGATTCAGGTCGCCGTTAATTTGCCCGATAATCGAACGCATCTTAAAAAAATCAACGGTGTGGGAAAGAAAACCCTTGAGAAATATGGTGATGACATTCTGGCGCTGGTAGCTGGTTATCGTAAAAAACACGGGATGGACAGGGTCAAACTGCCGGATTTAAAAAATGATGCAGTAGAAAACACATCCTCGCAAAAATCGGCTTCAGGTTCAAACACCCGAAAAATCAGTTTTGATATGTTCAATAAGGGACTTTCCCTTGACCGCATCGCAGAAGAACGGGGCCTTGTGGAATCCACCATCCAGAGGCACCTGGGCTTTTTTGTTGAAAAAGGGGACTTGGATATCAACAGGCTGCTCTCACCTGAAAAGCAAAAGGCCATTGAATCTGCCCTTACCCAATCCACCAATAACTCCTTGAAAGCAGTAAAACAAGAGTTGGGTGACCGTTACTCCTATGGTGATATCAAACTGGTTTTAGCCCACCAGAAGCATTTGGCATCAAAATAAACGCCAACAATTCTTAAGAAACGAGACGGGTTTCATTACTGACCAAAAAAGGTGGTGACCTCCGCTAAACCAAGAAAGGAGAGACACAATGGACTTGAAAGACAAAGTTGCAATTATTACTGGTGCCAGCAGCGGCATTGGCAGAGCCGTGGCACACAATCTGGATGAAACCGGTGCAAAACTCATTTTGGCCGGAAGAAGAGAAAATCGTCTGGTGGAGCTGAAAGGCGAATTAAAGCACGCTGCCATTCTGCCAGGCGATATCAGTCAGGATGGGATACCGCAAGGTCTGCTGGATATGGCTTTGGACACCTTCGGTCGCTGTGACATCGTCTTTAATAATGCCGGCATTATCACGGTGGGAAGCATTGATGAAATCGATATTGAAGATATTTGCTATATGGTGCGGGTCAATGTGGAAGCCGCATTTCGAATGGCCTACGTCGCAGTAAAGCATTTTAAATCGATCAGTTCAGGGTACTTGCTGAACACTTCCAGTGTCCTCGGCACAAAGGTTAGACCGTCTGCTGGTGCCTATGCCGGGACAAAGTTCGCAATTGAAGCATTGACAGAAGCCTTGCGGTTGGAACTTGCCAAGACCAACATCGGGGTGGCCTGTATTGAACCCGGTCTGGTACAGACTGAGCTTCACCGGGAATGGCCGGAGCCGCCGGCTCAGAGCCTAAACATCCCGCGACCTCTGCAACCGGAAGATATAGCGCGCGTGGTGCGGTTTATCTTGGAACAGCCGGACCATGTCCGCTTGCCTCGCATATTGGCTGTACCTGCTGATCAAGAACTCTGATATTTGTAAATTATCCTTGTGTCAAAGATATTTCTGATTTGATTAACCCAGATCTCATTGAGGATGGGGTCATCTACGTCAATCGTTGTGCGTGCCATGATGTTTTGATGCGAATAAATAAATCATCTGATATCAAAGTGAAGTGAACTGCCCCGCAGCAAGCCGCGGAGTATCGGAGCTAAAACAACTGGGGTTTCTTGTAATGAAGCTGGCTATATTCCGCTTCCGTGTGGAACACTACTTACCGATATTTGGCAGTAGGAAAATAGGG
>CALZJV010000031.1 GCA_945787595.1 uncultured Desulfobacterales bacterium
ATCGCTCAGCCACAAAGGCTCAAAGACACTAAAAGGTTTTAAAATTTGAATCTTTTCTTAGTGACTTGGTGACTTGGTGGCTAAACAGTTACGAATTGGGAAGCAGTGATAACGTGGAGCAACCTTCATGAAAGAATTAATCGTCATCAGCGGCAAGGGTGGAACCGGCAAGACCAGTGTCATGGCTGCTTTTTCCTCGTTGGCAGAAAGTATGGTTCTCTGTGATGCGGATGTGGATGCGGCAGATCTGCATTTAATAATGAATCCCAAAGTGATTCAGCGGACGGATTTTCAGTCAGGAAACACCGCCGTGATCAACAAAGACCAATGCACCGAATGCGGCTTGTGCCGGGAGATGTGCCGCTTCAATGCCATCAGCGCTGATTATAAAGTCGATTCCATTGACTGCGAAGGATGTGGCGTTTGTGTCCATTTCTGCCCCGAAGATGCCATTGATTTTCCGGTGAGTACGTGCGGCGAATGGTTTGTTTCGGACACTCGATTCGGACCGATGGTGCATGCCCGGCTTGGCATTGCCGAGGAAAATTCGGGCAAACTGGTCACTCTGGTACGTCAGGAGGCTCGAAAGCTTACCGAAGCTAAGAACCTGGATTTGATCCTGACCGATGGTCCCCCGGGGGTGGGTTGTCCGGTGATTGCTTCCATCGGCGGTGCCAGCGCGGTACTCATTGTCACCGAACCCACTGTTTCCGGTAAACACGATATGGAGCGGGTTGCCCAGCTTGCCGCCCATTTTAAGGTCCCGGCCATGATTTGTGTCAACAAATTTGATCTCAATTTGGAATTGACCCGGGAAATTGAAAAATATGCTGAAGAAAAGGACATCGCCTGTTTGGGCCGCATCCCCTTTGATCCGATTTTCACCAAAGCCATGATTCAGGCTCAAACTGTTTTTGAATATGATGGCCAATCAACGGTAGGAGCGGCCATTCGAGGCACTTGGCAACGTCTAACAGAAAAGCTTTAGTAATAAACATTAAATTAACTAGGAGGAAAATTATCATGAAGGTTGCAATACCGTTAGCCGAAGGAAAACTGACCGCCCACTTTGGACATTGTCAGGAATTCGCATTGGTGGAAGTTGAAGACAGTCAGATCAAAAGTAAAGAAAGCTTGGTCCCGCCACCCCATGAGCCCGGGGTGCTGCCAAAATGGCTTCATGACCTGGGTACCAATGTAATTATTGCCGGCGGAATGGGAGCAAGGGCTTTGGACCTTTTTGCCCAAAACAATATAAAGGTGATTGTCGGTTCCCCGGCGCTAACGCCTGAAGAACTGGTAAAACAGTACCTGGACAATACGCTGCAGACCGGCGGCAATGTCTGCGATCATTAATAAAAAAGGGTCGGTTGCAGGTTGTCAGTTGTCTGTTGTTAAACGGAGGAACATAAGAACGAAAGGAAGAAAAGTAGAGGATGTCTGGGAGATCACCCCTGAAGATATAGTCGCTCATCTGGGAACGCTGGCGCCGGGGAATACGCCCTGTGCGGAATAGGATCTAGCCTTTGAGATAAAATTAAGGGGCAGTAAACATGCCACCCCTTAATTCATTGAGCACCACGCAGCCTCCCATGCTGCGGACAATTTAAGATTCTTCTTCAGGTTTTTCCCCCAGCTCATCGATGCGCCTTTGGATGGCATCCAATGATTTTTGCATGTAATCGGCTTGAGCCTTTAGCATGTCCATCTCAGCGGCTACGTCCATTGAATAGGCCGGGCCGGCAACAGGTGGATAGCCCCCGTAGCCTCTGCCATAGCCGCGACCCCGACCTGCATCGGAGCCGTATCCGCCCCTGAAACCGCGTCTCAAGGCAAGACCGCGGCCAAAGCCGTAACCGCCCGTATTAGCAGGAATGGTTCCAACTGTGGCGGGGTTACAACGACCTCTGGCGCCGCCTGTCATAGGACCGGCTCCCATGGGACCTGTTCTGTCATATCCTGGCATAAGATCACCTCCTTCAATTGTTGTTGATTAGTTGAATGGCCCCAGTTAAATTCGCTTCGCTCGTTTTCTTCGAAAAATTTAACGGGGTAAATTGATTTGTTAAAATGTTAAGACTGCCTCCCGCGACCTTGTCCGGTGCCTCGACCTTTGCCCTGACTCCGGCCGGCGCCTTTGCCTAATCCCCGGCCTTGACCCCTGCCGGATACCCTACCGCCTTGATCCTGTGGTGCTGGGGTTCCGTCTTTAGGGCTGCATTTTCCCCGGCCCCGTCCCGTCTTCGGGCCCTGGCCCTGGGGGCCTGTTCCATCTCCCTGTGGCATATTGCTCACCTCCCTTCGGTATCGTTAATTAGTAAAATGGTTGATTTGTTAAGGCTGCTTACCGCGGCCTTTCCCTTGACCCTGGCCGTCACCTCTGCCTGATCCGCGGCCTTGACCCCTGCCACCGCCTCGGCGGCGCCGCCGTCGCATACCTCGGAATTCATAGTCTCCACCTTCTATTTTCAATGCTTTGCCGGTTATCAGAGCTTCGGAAATAGATTGGCGTGCCCGGGCCAGAATTCTACCGTAGGTTTGACGAGATACCTCCATTAAATTGGCGGCAGCTTCCTGATCCAGACCTTCAAAATCGCTCAACCGGATGGCTTCGAGTTCTTCGACCGATAGCAGCACTTCACCGGATATTGGAACCCCCTCGGGAATAAACGCTGTTAGGGTTGGATATCCGGATACAAACCTTGGTTTCTTGGGTCGCGGCATAGATTTTTCCTTATTATGATCATTTGATCATAATATAAATCAGATAAACTATACTGTCAATTAATAATTTGGTCATAAGACCAAAATTATTCAATTTCGACAATTTGACCCGACGCAGGTTATCAGTGTGGGGGGCAATTTTTTGGATGATTGTTGAAGATGTCAGAGCATTCTTTAAATGTAACCCTTAGCCCCTTTAACGGACCGGAAAACAACACTTCCCAAACGAGTTCAACCTGATAGTAATTCAGAAATCTGATGTTTCAACTCCTCAATCTCGGCCCCATCGGGACGGCAGGCACATTGGCCCACAAACTACTTCTCCTTTCCGGGCGGAATTACAAGATGAACCGATTACCGCGATCAAAATGTAACCGGTTATGCATTCTCGCAGCTAGAGGCGTGCGTCCTCCAGCGTTTTGGTCAATGAATCCGCTTTTTGAAGCCCGAAAAAACGCCGGGTCTCCTCACCGTCATTAAAGATGACCAACGTGGGAATACTGTGTATGTTCAGCCGATACGCAGCGTCGCGATTCTCTTCTATATTCAGGGAAGTAATCAGCGTCTTACCCTGCAATTCGTCGGCCACTTTTTCCAGAATGGGTTGCTGGGCCCGACAGGGCATACACCAGGGGGCCCAGCAATCCACCAGCACCGGTATATCGGACTCAAGAACCACAGTTTTAAAACTGGTTTCATTTACTTCCTGAATATTTTCAGACATGATGTTCCCTTCCTCCAATAATTCGCAAAATAACAACCAGCGGCGTTTCCGCCGCTGCCTGTTGTCATCGGTGGTAGGGAAAGCCTGCATATCTTCAGCCACCGAAATTGCCGGCGCCCAGCCCCCGCATCGCCTCTTCAGCTGTGACGCGCAAGGTTGCCAGATGTTTATCAAATTCCTCCTTTTCGGTTCTAATATCGTCGATTCCGGTTTCGGGGGTGCAGCTATCCCGAATATATTCGATCCGATCATCCATCTCCGAAATCAACATATGCAAGTCCTCAATATTGGGAAGAATCCGTTCTCTTTCACCGCCGGGCAGCTCTTCCATCTTGCGAACGATGTCATAAACATTGGCTTTCCAGGCCGTTAGTTCCGCCTGCATGGTGTTACAGCAGTTTCTTGCTTTCATGATGCGCTCCTTTCTGTTTGGGGTTATGAGACATTGTTTTTATTTGATCGATGAGGGGTGTTGGATCACTCAACCTCGGATTCGATTTCTCAGTTCTTGGTAAAGCTAATGATTTGGCCGCTTTCGCACAGCTCACATTTCTCAACCGGAACATTCGGCTTATTCGCCGTTATATTTTTTTGTGCCGTTCTTTTGGCGGCTTCCCGCGACTCTCTTAATGCGGCCCATTGAATCTCTTCAACAGACATCGGGAAGGAAATGTTCTCACCGCTTTCGCCCATATCGATCACCAGTAATCTGGCTTTAGATTTTTGATGGTTACTGGCATCGATTGCCGCCAATCTCGCCTTTTCAGCGTTATCAGCTGTGATCTCTTCGACTGTCATTTTAAAAGCAACCGTCTGGCCGCTTTCTCCCATCTCGAATACCTTCCATCTTTCTTCCGCTGTTGCGGAATGAGATGCCAGCGAAATTGCTAGTACAACTGCCATAACGATGCTTATCATAATTTTCTTTTTAATTTTTCTTTCTCCTTTCTGTTTATAAGTTCGGGTGATTAATTTTTTATGTGCGATGGCAATCAATTCGGCAGCCGTCACCGGAGCCAGTATTTTGATCACCTTCACCCTCTTTAATTCCAATTATCATGCCAGATGCTGGTTTAAATTTTATCAAGTGTCAGAGCTCAATATAACTATCTGAAAATAAAATTAAAATTTAGTTTTAATTTGTTAGTTGAATATTTTGGGTGAACGATTTATCGTTAACTTGACATCCATATTATCGTTACTTACACTTTTGAGTAACGATTGGTAACGTTGATGTAACGCAAACCGAAAAACTTGAACAGGAGAAGTCATGCCACCGAAAACCCACCAAATCTGGAATGCTCAATTTATAGGTCATATTATTGATTCCATGGTAGACGGGGTGTTTACCCTGGATGACCAGGGGCACATTACATCCTGGAACTACGCCATGGAGCGTATCAGCGGCTACCCGGCTGATGAGGCGCTGGGCAAAACCTGCCAGCTTTTACAATGCAGTCGCTGCTTCGGGAAACAGTGCCCGGCGAGCATTAAGAAATGCGCAATTCTCGAACATGGAAACGCAGAGGCTAAAGAATGCCTGTTGAAGCATAAAGACGGTCACACTGTACCTTTAATTAAAAATGCCAGTGTGGTGAGGGATGACGATGAAAATATCATCGGGGTTGTCGAGACATTGACCGATCTGACCGAATTAAACAAAGCGCGACGGGAGGCAGAGCAGGCACTGTTGCGTCTGGGTGAGATGCATCGGATGGATAAGATAATCGGTAAAAGCCATGAAATGCAAAAGGTGTTCACCGCAATTAACGCCGCCGCTATGAGCGATGCAACCATACTGGTTCAAGGGGAAAGCGGCACAGGAAAGGAATTGGTGGCTGGAGCGATTCACTATAGAAGTGAGCGGGCAAATTATCCTCTGATTACCGTTAACTGCTCCGCCCTTTCGGAGTCCTTGCTGGAAAGTGAACTATTTGGTCATATAAAAGGTGCCTACACCGGGGCAACCCATGATCGAAGCGGTCGGTTCGAAGAGGCAGACGGTGGAACGGTGTTCCTCGATGAAATTGGAGAACTCAGTCCGTTAATCCAGGTAAAGCTGCTGCGTGTTCTTCAGCAAAGAGAAATAGAACGGGTCGGCGAATCAAAAAAGCGCAAGATAAATATCCGGGTTATTGCGGCAACCCACCAGGATCTTTACAATCGGGTACGGGAAGGTCATTTTCGTGAAGATCTATACTACCGCCTCAAAGTCTTTCCCATTCAGCTGCCGCCCCTATGGAAACGCAAAGAAGACATTCCGCTGCTGATCGGCCACTTTATCGAAAAACAAAACAAAAAGACCGGCAAGAACATTATCGGCCCGTCACAGCATGCCATGCGAATGCTCATGGATCACACCTGGCAGGGCAATGTTCGTGAAGTGGAAAACGCCATCGAACACGCATTTGTACTGTGTACGAATGATAAAATCGATTGTGATGATCTACCGGTGGAAATACGCCGGTCCGGGTCACAACTGTTATTTCAGGGAAATTCAAAGCCTTCTGTGAAGACCCGCTCAGCGGGCAGGAAACTTTCCCGGGAAAATTTGCTTGAACTGCTGGAGGCCTGCGATTGGAACAAGGCCGAAGTTGCTCGCCAAATCGGACTGAGCCGCACGGCCGTATGGAAATATATGAAAAAATGGGATATCCCGCTGAAAAATCCTGTTTAAAACAAGTGATTGAAAACAATGCCGGCTGTGATAATTAACCTTTGAACGATTATTAAAATGGGGACGATAGGATTTAAAATGGTAAAAACTGATCAAATTCGTTTAACGACGACTGTCGCCGGTTCCGGCTGAGCTTCCAAACTGCCGCCGGGGGACCTGGCGCGGGCACTTTGCGAACTGGAAATACCCACCAATGCCAACGTCCTTGTTGGTATGGAAAAAGCGGATGATGCCGGGGTGTATAAAATTTCAGAAGAACTGGCTATCATTCAGACGGTAGATTTCTTTACGCCGATTGTTGATGATCCTTACTGGTTCGGTCAAATTGCGGCGGCCAACGCCTTGAGTGATATTTATGCCATGGGCGGTGTGCCGAAGACGGCAATGAATCTGGTGGGATTTCCGCTCAAGCGAATGGATATCTCTATCTTGCGGCAAATCATCCAGGGTGGCCTGGACAAATTAAAAGAGGCCGATGTCGTGCTGCTGGGTGGTCACAGCGTTGAGGACAGCGAAATGAAATACGGTCTTTCGGTTACCGGTTTCATACATCCGCAAAAAGTTGTGACGAAGAAAAATTTAAAGTCCGGCGACCGTCTCGTACTGACGAAGCCACTGGGTACCGGTGTCATCAACACGGCAATAAAGCGTGGAATTGCTTCTGAAGCCATCACCGAAAACATCTCGCGCATGATGGCTGCATTGAACCGCACCGCTGCTGAAGTAATGATGCAATTTTCCGTGCATGCCTGCACAGATATCACCGGTTTTGGATTGCTTGGCCATCTGGCCGAGATGGTAGAGGACTCCGGGATGGCCTTTCGACTGGATTCAAGTCAAATCCCTATTTTACCGGAAGCGATTGAGTACGCTAAGATGGGGATGATGCCCGGCGGGACTTTTAAAAACAAAGAGTTTCGGCTGGGCATGATCGAATTTTCGCCGGAGGTGGATGCGCTTATCCAGGATATCCTGTTTGACCCCCAGACCTCCGGGGGGTTGATGATTTGCGTAAAAAGAGAACAGGCCGATGCTCTGGTTAGCAAGCTCATTGATGAGGGGGTGGCGGCCTCTAAAATCATCGGAGAGGTGATCCGCGCGCCGGTGGAAAAGATCTTCGTCGAGTAGATTTGATATCAGCGCTTTCCAATTGTAGTAAATATGCAAAAACAGGGTGATCAGAAATAGTAGGCCCAGATTAATGTGTATGTTGCCCCAATCCGTTTTGGTCAATCCCCACAGACGCCAGTCAGCCCAGTAGGCCACCCGGCCCTGGGGGACGATGTATAAAATGATGCTGGTCAGCAAAATCAAAAGGAATGCCACCGAGGCAGTCAAGGATGTTATTCTACGAATCTTCAAACTATTTTCCTTTCCTCTGAACTTTTTGTTAGTCGAAAGCCATTTCTGTTTTCCAAACTTCCCATACTTTTCCAACAAGATCGGAGCCTGGTTTTAAGGTCGCTTTACCGGGCTTCCAACCAGACGGTGTGGCTTCCTTGCCTTTGCTTTCTCTCACCAGTTGGAAGGCTTGTACCTGCCGGATAGTTTCCCCGACATTTCGTCCTACCGGTGGTGTCAGCACTTCGAAGCCCTGAACAACACCATCCGGGTCAATGATAAATCGGCCCCGGTTCTCAACGCCGGCTTCTTCGTCAAAGATGCCATAAACCCTTCCAACTTTACCCCCGGTATCTGAGAGCATGGGAAAAGGAATTCTACCGTCCACCATTTTGGAGAGCTCGTAGTCATCCCACATCTTGTGCACAAATACACTGTCGATACTCATGGACAAAATTTCTACTCCCAGCTTTTGAAACTCGGAATATTTTTTTCGGCAACTGCCGAAAGTTCTGTGGCTCAGACAAAAGTAAAATCTCCTGGGTAGAAACACAATAAAACCCATTTGCCTAGATATTCAGAAAGTTTGGTCGAAATAAATTTTCCCTTTTGGTAACCGGGCGCTGAAAAATCAGGTGCTTTTTTCCCCACTTGTATCATTGATGAAACCTCCTTTTTAATGACTGCATTTACTTCTCTGGACTCTTCTTCAACGCTATCACCGACCGGTCCACCCGTCGGTCTTGCGCATCCCACTTCCATTTCTTCTGCCATGGGGACCTCCTTTTGTTGAATATGAGAGTTTTAACGGAATTCATCCTCAGGCTCTCTGCCGTATTGGGCGCAAATTTGATAGACGGTCCTTCATTGAGAGAAGCTCTGCGGGTCAAGGGAGGACCGTCATGATAAGTTGGAAAATAATGATCCTTCTTCTTTGCTATTTTCCAATTTTTCGAGTAGCGCAAATGTACCCAGGTTCGGATATAATTGACCTTGAAGAGCCATCGAAATCCAACCCTTCTCTTCAGACACCACAATGACCAGGGCATCACTTGCCTGGCTGAGACCGAGGGCCGCCCGGTGCCGGCTTCCAAGAGCGAGGGCTTCCAGCTCTGAGGTATGGGGAGCCAGGGGAAGTATGACATTTACTTTGCGGATTTTTGAATCCCTGATAATCATGGCCCCGTCATGAAGCGGGCTTCCCGGGTAAAAGATATTCTCTAATATTGGCACACTGACAGCAGCATCAATAATAACTCCCCCTTGAAGATGATCATCCAGATTGTCTTCATGCTCTATTGCAATGATCGCACCGTGACGTTTTTCACTCAGCTTGGAGAGTGCAAGGACGACCTCTCCTGGAACTTTTATATTCGGAGAGATACAGCATTTGAGATGGGTCTGTAAGAGGTCCTGTTCCAATTGATTGAGCCCCACCCGTATTTCGTACATTTTCTGTAAAAGATCGCTCAGACGAGAACACTGCTTCAGGCAGGGGATATCATCGTGAAGCTGAGACACCCTGGATTTTAGTTCTTCCAGTTGTTCCTTAATCGCCGCTTCTTCATTCAATAGGTGTTCATCATTTAGCGCGTTCACTTTTATACCCCCGTCATTTCAGCCTCTTCTTTCCTAACCCGGATGAACCGGAAAAGTTAAAAGTGAACTAAAATTTGAAGTGAGATAAAGTTAATGAATCGCTATGCTCTGTCTTTTTTTAATCGACAGTATTCCACAACTTTAGCCACTTATACAAGGCACTTTAGGCACCTATATGTAATAAAACAAAAACTCCCTTTCAGGGAGGAACCAGTGCCGGGTCCTCCCTCCGGGCTGTAGGCCCTACGCGCCGGAAGCTGGACCTGGATAACTACTTAACTCCCATGAGTATCTTGGCTTGCTCCTCCAAAAGCGATTTTAAACGGTCGAGCGTCACCGGATAACCCTGTATGGGAATCCCCATCCAGTCTGAATACTCAAAAATTCCTCGGGCTGCTCGGCCATATACTGATCAACATAGCCGATGCCGTCCAGCACAATCGCGCCACCTGTATGCCGGGGAAAATTTTCATTGGCCAGGCCTTTGTCCCATCCCTTGAAGACATTGTGGCGAAATTTGATCCAGCCCGGTGTCATCCACCAGACCTTTTCGTCCCCGGCTATTTCTTTTGCAATTAATTCGCGTTCGGCTTCGCCGGCGATCATGTCCATGCAATGGGTAGCCTGAATTCTTGCAACACCGGGCCCCTGTTCTTCAATGATTTTTTGCATGGTGCGGGTGGGCTCATCAGCGTTGACATAACAGAATTTACCGCCATATACAACCAGCACCTTATCAACCTTCTCTTTGGCTTTGTTAATTCGCTGTATCAGCTGCGCTTCAAGCTCATGAATATCTTCATGGAGTCCAGGTGTTGTAAAAAATAGATGGGGGGTATCCAGAAACCCTTCCTTTTTTAGATAATTGAGTTCAAGGCTCAACGTCCCGCAGGATACAATGGCAATGTCCGCAAATGATACATTATTCACTTTAATACCTCCTAACCCGGATAAGCCGGAATTGACTATTGAATATTGAAAATTGAATATTTGTGGAACTCGCTTCGCCCGGTCTTTTTTTGATAGGTCTTTTTAAAATTGATCTGTCGGCTTCCAGCTCGCAGAGCTTACAGCTCGGAGAGAGGTGGACCTGAAACATTCAATCATTAGTGGATTGCCGGCGATAACGGCTCGACCAGCTCAGAACCTGACAAGCATTTCCTTATGGCATCTTCAATTATTGACTTCGGCACCAGCCCGGTGAGTTTATCTACCAGTTTGCCTCCCTTAAAAAACAGCAGGGTGGGGATGCCCTTAATTCCGTATTTATCGGGAGTTTTTGGATTATGATCGACATTGCATCTGGCAAATCGGATTTGATCGCCATAAGCTTCGGCCAGTTTTTCAACCACCGGTTCAATTGAATTGCAGGGGCCGCACCAGGGGGCCCATAAATCCACCAGTACCGGTTTGTCGGATTGCAAGACCTGAGAATCAAACATGCGGTCATCAATATCCAGAAGATTTATTTTCATGGTGACGTCTCCCTTGCGAATTTTTTATAGATTTTTTGAAGTCGCTTCCGATGGCAATTCTCAGTTTCTCCTTTTTTGGGTTGAAAATCTGTTTTGGGCGACGAACTGTGTTTCGCCGTCGTGAATGCTCTTGAGGGTCAAGGTCCTTCGGTTAAATAAAATGCACGATTGATGCCATGGCTGCAAACATGCTTGTTCAGCGGGCATTTGGAATCATAAGTTGCTGTAAAATATACTAAAAATTAACTGAATGCTACTATGTGGATTGAACGAGAGACCTGAAAGTACTTGAATATCGGAGGGGGGCGTAACGTTATATTTTGACAGATAGTAACGCTTGGTAACGTTTAATGCTAAGTCAACATATCGGCGCAGGAATCTTGTGCAAGGGGAGTCATGTCATCAAAAATCCATAAAATTATAAGGGAAAGCCCGGCTGTTTTTGCCGACCCTATATCTGCTGGTGAGTAAAAGGGAAATCTATTTTGCTTACAACCGGTGGCAAGATTGTCACCCGGCAGGTACAGGCCGTAAAAATCAGCCACAGCGTCGGAACGGCTGAAAATACCGACGATTTTACCCTCCTCCACTACGGGCAGACGCCCGATATCGTGCTTGATCATCAAATGGGCCGCATGATCCGGACATTCGGGTTGAGGCTTCCGGGCAAAACAGTCACAATGCCAGGATACAGCAGGTTTGCCGCAACAATGGATGCCAGTGCGTCGAAGTCGGCACCTTTATGGGTGGTTACAATATGCACGGGTGAATAGTTTGCATTCTCCGATCTTTTTGTTTATTCTTAATCCCCCACCTGTCACCACAGGCGTATCAATTTCTTACCGCTGCTGAGTTCACCCCTTATTTTTTCCATGTGACGCAGGGCGGCAATATCTCTTTCAAGATCTGTCTTTTTTATTTGTAGCCGTTCACACAAATTCTCCGGGTCTTGAGGTCCCTCGTTCTGGAGAATATCAACTATTTTTTGCTGAACAGGGGTCAGTTTGAGGACGGCGGTTTCCTCCTTCACAAATGTCTTGGCGCTATGAACCGCCCACGGGTCACATACCCTCAGCGGAGAAAGAAGATCCATGTAGCAATCTTCGCAAAGGGTCTGCCCATGAAGCGCCCTTTGTTCACCTTCAGCTACAACCGTCTTACAACGCTCGCATTTCATAGTTTTTTTACCTGATGCACTTTCCCCATCACCTCCTACCTGAAGGATCACTAACGCCTGATCTTTCATGTCGGGCACGATGCTTTAGCCACATTCGATTTATCCGCTCCCTTAGCTATCCAATCCAGGAACCGCTTGAGCAATCCGGGTTTCTCTATCTTTTCCAGGGCGAACGGTTTTTTTAAGACTGAATCAATTTTATGATTCCCTGTGTTTTTTTGATTTTTGTTTTCAGGTTTCAATGGTTCTTATTCCTGAGTGCTGCATTTTATAGGTTTCAAAAAAAACAATGACGTCAAAACCAGCGGAGAAACTATAGTAAAGATCGAAGTAAAACCATAAGACTCGATTAATATCCCTGCAATTAAGGGGAAGATGGCTGTTATCAGGCTTAAAGTTCCGCTGATTCCTGCATATATTGCTCGGTTGTCGTTATTGGTGATTTCCAGCAATATGCCTTGCACTGAAATTGCGTAGGCAGATATGGAAAACCCGGCTATGAAAAATATCCATTGATAGACGGCAATTTCATGCCGGGAAAGCAGCAGAGTCATAATCGGAAGAAGGCTTCCGATGATTATAAAGCTAAAAAAGATGCCCTTAAATTTGAAACGCTTTGCTACCCAGTTCCAGATAAGGGAAGAAAAGACCATACCCAGAAATTGCAAAAGTAAAAAATTACCGATTTGATTTCGACCTAAACCATATATCGATTTAGAAAGTACGATGTAAAACGGGATAATAGTGATACCCAGACTCGCCATATTGATCAATAAAATGTAGTTTAGTAAATTCTTGTCAGATTTCAACATACGCGGCATGGACTTTATGATTTTAGTCATTCCGGAAAGATTATTTGCACCAACTGAATCTTCCTTAATCATTAAAAACCCGAACGCTGCGATGAACAGCAGTAGAGATGCAGTAAAAAAAATAACAGTATAGTTTTCAGGGTAAGGAAAAGCGATTATCAGATGGCGGACCGCTATAACTGAAACCAGCATGCCGGTGGCAGAGATAAATTGTTTGAAGATTAAGAAATTTTTCCTCTGGGTCCCTATAAAAATCTTTCCCATAAGATCCGTATATGAAATTCCGGCAAAGGCGCCGCTTACGGCAAAGATTCCAATCCATAAAAATATCATGAACAAAATTCCTCCCAGATCACTGGAATTGGAAACTGACAATGTATATCCCATTCCGGCCAGGGCCAATACACGCAAGTAAATCCCAGCAAGTAGAAACGGCTTTTTACGAGACCGGCCAGATAGAAATCCCGCGAACAAAAATTGAGTTATTAACGGCAGACCGATGTGAATCCCGGTGAGAATCCCCACATGCACACTGGAACCTCCGATGTTCAGTACAAATGATGAAAGAACCGTATTGACGTCAATAAATGTGGAAACAAATGCAAAGAAAAGAGCATGCCAGATGAATGCATAAAAATTAAGTTTATAAGTGGCAGCGTTGCCTATGATTTTTAATAATCCGTCCTGTGCGGAGTAATCGGTTGGCACCCCGGCTATGCTACCCTGGTGTACATCTGGAGTTTGGTCCCCTTGAGAACCAATGCTACCGCCCATTCCCGCTGCAGGATTCACAACTAAATCTGTTTTGTTATTCATAAATTTCAGTGTTTTTTCATATGCCATGATATTCAAACACATTGCGGGTTAAAGAACGGATTGTTGCCTGGACAGCGGTTTCCACCGCTTCGCAATGTTGCTCATCCATCGGCAACACGCGGTCTCTGAGCCCACCTGACCATTCCGTGTTTTGCAACATGACCCCGCCCATACCGAAGGCAATATCGCTTTCATCGGCCACGCCGCACATGATTTTCCAGGCTAGCGCCCATCCTCTGACCGTATTATCAACATGATACCCGCCTCCGCCGGTGGCCAGCAAAGGTTTGTTGAAACGCAAAATCCGGTCGATAATTTCAGCATGCGCATTGTTTGTCAGCTCAAGATGTGCGAGGGGATCAGCGGCAAGGGCATCCATTCCCGTCTGCAGTACAAAAATGTCCGGATCATAGGCTTTAATTAAAGGAATGACGATTTCGGTAAACACCTCCAGATAAGCTGCGTCACAAATCCCGATGGGCAAGGGGACATTGACAGAGAAACCCTTCCCGGGCCCATCGCCGGTTTCATTTTCAAATCCTGTCCCGGGCCACAGTGTTTTCCCGCTTTCATGAAGCGAAATTACCAGAACCTGATTGCTGGCGTAAAAAGCTTCCTGCACACCGTCTCCGTGGTGAGCATCAATATCCAGGTACAGGACTCTTTTACCGTTATTCAAAAAACGCATGCACGCCAGCACCAGATCATTTAGGTAGCAAAACCCTGAAGCCATCTCGGCTCTCGCATGGTGAAACCCCCCGGATGGATTAAATGCAATGTCTGTTTGACCGGATAATATCAGCTCTGCCCCGGTCAATGTGGCTCCGCAAGCCCAGGAAGCATAGTCGAACATATCCTTAAACACTTGACAATCCGGTGTTCCAAGTCCCATGCTGCGGGCTTCGGGCGTCATTTTCCCAATGGCAGCCTGTTGTAGTACTTCCAGGTATTTGGTCGAGTGAAAATTTTTCAGCTCCGATATTGTTGCGGGCACAGGCGCTGATTCCCTGCCACATTTGCCCGCCAGCAGGCCTAATGAAATCAGAAGTTCCCGTGTTTTTGCAGCTCTTTGAGTGACAAACATAGAATCAGTCGGGTAGCTGTATTTTTCAAGCTCCTGCGAATGTATAAATACGGGTTTTTTTGTATTGTCCATTAATTTTTCTGTGCCTCAGATGGTATGACTTGTTCTTTGGTTAATTCATTCGTCCTTTTCCTTGAATAGCCAAGTATCTTCCATTGCTCTGCGTAGACGGGTCTGCCGTCTCTGTTAAAGGGATCCAAAAGAACTTTCCTATTAAAAAACGGGGAGGGCTTGGTGTGACAATCTTTACAGCCCTTGGCCCCTATGGCATACTTTCCACTGACGACATTGTGGCTCAGATCAAAAGGCTCGCAGCATTTGAAGCCGCCGTCCTTGGTGGGCATCTTGGCCTTGTTCAACTGGCTATTCTCCATGTAATAGATCATTCCGCCTTTCACCAGCACCGGTGTATGGTATGCGATGCGACACCCGAACCGGTCGGTACCATTTGATATGGCCTTAAGATAGGTCTTTATCTCTTCTGAGGTGTTTACGGATTTTGACCCATTTAATGCTTCCAGAATCGCGAGGTTGGTGATGGAAAACTTATTTTTCAAATTAGCCCCTGTAAGATCCCTGATCCGCCACAGGACAATCGGGATAACCCGATGGGATGCCCTGTCCCAATCTCCCCACCAGATGGCCTGCAAAGGATCCACCGGCTTGATTTTTCCTTTATACTTCACAAAAGCGGGACACCATTTGTTTTCCGAACATTCTAATAAAGGCTTGTTGGGATGCAGTGGATCATTGGATATAAAATCTGTTGTATAATAGGTGATTGTCTGGCCACTTGTGGCATTGTCAATAACTGCCGTAGCTTCCTTATATTTATAGGGTATATGGCAGGTCTCGCAGGCAATTTTTTTGATGTGTATGTTGGAAAATTTATGATCCGGCTGCGGGGCACGGCTGTCTTTGCCGTTTAAATGGCAATCCAGGCATGAATTCATTTGGCCGTCAATATCATTGCGTACGGAACCGACCAGTATATCGCCTTTGGCAATCTCGTGATCTTCTCCGGTTGGGTGACAATAGATACAGGTCAAGCCTTTGGCCTTGTGCACATCCTTTTTCCGCTGCCAGGTCCTTCCTCTCTTCTTGACATCAGCCATTACATGGCAATTCCAGCAGTTCTCATCCGCAACCTCTTTGGTTATTAATTCGGCAAGGTTAGCAGGGTCGGCGATATTGGTTTGGGTATAGTCAGTGTGAAAGGAGAGGGCCTTTGGCTTTTCTGAAGGGATGGACGGCTTGGATTTTTTAAGGTCCTTGAACCAGCCGGCGCCGACCATCGGCGCCTCATAAAAAAAGCCTCCTCTTACCGCCAGCGCCCGCGTTTTCCAGTTATATCCTTTGAGGTGACATATCAGACAGTCGGCTTCAAGCACACCGCTTTTGCCCCAGTCTGATTGATAGTAATCACCATCAAGAAAATTATCGGCATTGCGAATAATCCCGTTCTCAGGGTCATTTGCAAATTCATCGTATCGGTTTCCCTTACGGTCGTATTCTGCCGATCCACCTCCCGGATGGCAGACACCGCACGCCTTTACAAAATGAAAGGATGATTTGTCAATATCACTGCGCCGCAGGTTCACCTTTCTAGCCAACTGGCTGGAATCGGCAGAGGGCGGTCACCACTTGCCGTACATACCCCGTGAGACAAGCCAGGGAAGCCTTGAATCCAGATCATCACTAACGATGATATTCCCGTCGGCATCGGACCGGCCCTGCTGAAAATGATACGCATTGGTGATGGCATCATAATCATGACACTCTCCACAGGTGTTTTTAGGGCTGTAAGGGATATTACTGTCCAGGGATATTTCATTCCCGTCATAATCTATCAACGTGATTTCCGGATGCGGTTCCTCTTCAGTAGCTCTGCACATGCCGGGAGCTAAAAGAAATACAAAGACAGACAGCATAATAAAAATTCTTTTTTTCATCATTCACCTCCCCACGTATTTCTTAATAAAAATATCGGCCGGACATTCAAAAAAATTATGCATAATTAATGCCATCGTTTACTACAAAGCTTAAATGGACTGATGGGTCCTTATAATTCATTAACTTAGATCTTTTCGTATGATTCGATTAGGTTACTCTTTTTGCTTTTTTTAGAAAAATTTCGATTTCAAATTCGAAATTTTTCTAATTCTGTGTTTAAAAAATAAAAATTATGAAATTTTCTTTTAGGATAACTAACTGAATTTATGATACTTGTAATCAAAATAGTTTTCTGGCATGTTATATGCTCTAACGAAAATGGGCAGTTTTATAAACTCATATCAGGTACAAATATGAACGAGAATAAATTTGATTTTTGGCATGATCATTCTCTCCATTACCTCGAAATGGCTTTTCGCTATGGCAGACGAGAACGATTGCAGAATCCGGATGCATATGGAAAGCGGATCGGAGAATGCGGGGATACGGTTGAAATGTTTCTGTGCATTAAAAACGGTCGCATCCAATCAGTATCCTTCGATACCGACGGTTGTATCAATACCAATGCCTGTGCCAATACGGTAGCACATCTTTCAGAAGGCAAAACAATTGAGGAAGCCTGGGAAATTACGCCCGATGATGTGATCGAATTCTTGGAAACCTTGCCAAAAGAGAATTATCACTGCGCGGAGCTGGCAGTAGGAGCTTTTTATATAGCGTTAGCCAATTGTCAGGAGCTCCAACGAAACTCCTGGAAGAAGCCTTATCAACGGAATTAGTAACCGTTATCACCTTTCAAGATCTTTAAGCCGAATTTGATAAAGGTGATATGTTTGCTGAATAAATACACAAAAGGATAAGTAAAAAGCCATGGACGCTGAGATTCGAAGAATTCTTTGCGCAACTGATTTGTCGGGTAATTGCGATCATATATATAGCTGTGCCATGAACCTGGCCGACGAGAGAGATGCCGGCCTTATGGTTATCCACGTCATCAGCCATAGATCGATTAAAGCGGCAAAAACGCTGGCATACTTTCTTAACGAATCCCCAAAAGATGTTGTCAAAGAAAAAACCTATTCCGCTTTGCAACGCATGAAAGAACAACTTACCGCCTTTCTCGATAAAAACCTTAATAATTATCCTGCCTACGCAGGTCTGGTCGAACACATGCTTGTTTACCCCGGCAAGATCGCCGAAGAAATAGTGGAAAAGGCCAATCGGTTTGGATGTGAGGCGATCATCCTTGGCTCCCACAAGAGTGGTTTTGCAAAAAAATTCTTTCCCGGCGTTACCGCGAAAAAAGTTCTCAGTCAAACAAAAAAGCCCGTATTTATGGTTTCTATGAAACATGGCAAAATTGACATAACATCCTACAATGAACCGTCTGATTAATTCCCCAAACCCCTTTCGTAATTTCGCCATTACTAATGCGGCAATAAATATTTAGACATTTTTTATAGAAATTAAAAGCTTTTTTCACCGCAAAGCCGCAAAGTGCGCAGAGAATATTTATTTTATGTTTGCCGTTGAAAGGACGGCAAACATAAAGGACAATCCGCCTAAAAGGTAAGGAATTACTTATGCGTGACGGGTTGAAATTAGCCCGCGCTGCTATTGCCCGAAGGGCGTGTCTTTTTAACTTTCTGCCCTCTCAGCAGAAAGTTAAATCCGCCTTCGGCGGACTCTGCGATCTTTGCGACTCGAGCGACCTGTCGGGGCGTAGCTCGCAGAGCGAAGCCTGAAGCGGGCGGTGAATCCATGTCTAAACAATAATAGACTAATCAGTAACTCTGATTCATTTTTCTTAGTCTTGCTATTTGAATTCGGAATTTTGCGAAAAGCCATTTCGAAATATTTCTAAATTCTGCCTGAGATTGTTCTATCAAAAAAATCATATATAAACTTAACCTATTAAAATTATACTATATATTTTTATTCCATTTGGATGGCATATTATATGCTTTAGAAAATGTTGGATTTACCACCCAAGATGTCTCGTTCAAGGTGAGGGGGTTGCCTAGCATGGTTGAAATGCAAGTAATCTAGCTTGCATCCAAATGGAGAATCGTTGTTTCAGTCTAGTGGAATTGATCAGCACCTGTCCGACCAACTGGGGCATGACACCGGTGGAGGCGGTGAGGTGGGCTGAAGACAATATGCTGAAATATTATCCTCTGGGAGTGTTGAAAACACCTGAGCAATTTGAAGCTCAAAGCTTGCCGGTTAAATCGTCTACGAATTTAGCAGGGGGGCAAAGCTGAAAGCTCAAAGCAATTAATTAGGGAGGTGAAGTAAAATGGGAATAAAAATATCAGTTTGTGGAAAGGGAGGAAGCGGCAAAAGTACGTTGGTTAGTTTACTGGCGAAGGCAGCTCAGGACAGGAAACTTAAGACATTGGTAGTCGATTCGGATGAATCCAACTCCGGGCTTTTTCGAATGCTCGGTCTTGATAACCCCCCAATCCCTCTTATGGCACTTGTCGGCGGCAAAGAAGGTCTTAAGGAAAAAATGAACCAATCTTCTGTATTATCTGAAACGAATATCACCCTGGAACAAATTCCATACGGGTATATCAAGGAGAAAAATGGTCTTAAGCTGATCAGCATCGGCAAGATTCACCAGGCCCTGGAAGGCTGTGCCTGTCCCATGGGTGTTTTAAGCCGTGAGTTCTTAAAGAAACTTCGACTGGGAAAAGATGAAATAGCGATTGTGGATATGGAGGCCGGCATTGAGCATTTTGGTCGCGGTATTGATAACAGCCTAGATGCAGTGCTCGTTGTGGTGGAACCGTCCTTTGAGTCGATCGCCCTGGCTGAAAAGATAAAAGACCTTGCCGCCGGTATCAACAAACAACTCTGGGCGGTATTGAATAAAATCGGTTCGGAAAGTTTGATTGCTGAAATTAAGGCTAAGCTACAAACAAGTGGTATGGAAACAATTGGGGCGATCTCTTATGATGCTTCAGTATTTCATTCCGGTCTAAAAGGGGACGCACTAAACCAGGGACGGGCAACCGGTCAGGCAGGAGAGATTCTAGATTCTCTGCTGCTAACTAAAAATTAGATCAGGAACACGGAGTGAGTATGTGTCTTAGTACAGTTTATATTCAATCGGGAGACCGGTGCATAAAAGTCATGCAAGACGTTGCCCAATTGGAATCTAATCAAGAAGGGTATCTGCTGATCGGGCTATTGGGCGATCAAAAATTAATTAAGGGTGTAATCAGAAAAATTGATTTTGTCGATGATCATTTAGTCATACTTGAGCCAGAAAAATAGAGGAGGTACCCAATGATTCCTAACATCCAAAAAATTTTATATGCAACCGATCTTTCGCCTAATTCCGTCTATGCTTTGCGTTATGCCATAAGCTCGGCCATAAAGCACGATGCCGACATCATTATTTTGCATGTTTTTGAAAAAGTGGATCCAGCCAGTAATGCCTGGCTGGATCCTTACCTTTATGAGGAGCGGCACCAAAGAATTTATAATGAACACATCACCCAAACCAAAGAGTTAATCCAGAAACGTCTCAAGGCGATTCGCGAGACTGAACTTGAAGAACTCAAAAAAAATCCTGAACTTGAGGATATGGCCATATCCATCGAAATATGTGAGGGTTTCCCGGCAGAGGAGATTCTTAGCAAGGCGGATGAGCTAAACTGTGATGCAATCATCATGGGAACCCATAGCAAGGGGATCATTGCAAATACCTTTTTAGGGAGCACTGCCAAAAGAGTTTTGCGTCGAACCAGAAAACCGGTCTTTATTATTCCTTTACCTAAAGGGCAGACTGATATCACCTCACAAAATGTTTAATCCTAACCCGGATAAACCGGAAAAATGGCTACCAGGCACAAAGACACAAAGTCCGCCTTGGTGGATTAAAATTTTTCTTTGTGTTTCATAATAAATTTTGATAGAAAACATCAGGAGACTAAAATGAAAATATTAGTAGGTTATGACGGATCCAATGCCGCCAAAGATGCTCTGGAACTTGCCAGGGAACACGCAATGGTAGGAGAAGCAAAAATAGAAGTGGTAAACTGTATGGCCCAGAATCGGAATCTGAGATATGAAGATATCAGAAAAGTTGAGGAGAATCTTGAAAACGATGTTCACCATATCTTGAATTCAGAAAAGGTTTCTTATCAAACGCATGTGGTGATATCAGATCTAGAATCTGGTAAAGAACTGGTGCAGTTTGCCGAGCAAAATACAGCTGACGAAATTATCATCGGGGTCCGGAAAAGATCAAAAGTCGGAAAACTTATGTTCGGCTCTACTGCCCAGCATGTAATTTTAAATGCCCCCTGTCCGGTTGTCACCATAAAATGACAGGTCTCTCGATCTGGAAGGAGAGTCATATAAATGATTAACAGAAACTGGCGCGGTCAGGCATTTACCTCATTGTGTTCACTGGTGAGTTTCATCTTGCTATTGCTCACTGCGATAATCCTATACGTAGAACCTCATGGTCGGGTGGCTTACTGGACTAAGTGGAATTTTTTGGGCCTGGAGAAGGACCAGTGGGGCAACATACACCTTTTCTCCGGCCTCTTGTTCCTGGTGGCCGGTGGCTTCCACCTTTATTATAACTGGAAACCCTTGATTAGGTACCTGAGCGCCAAGATTGAAACCGGGCTGCGTTATAAGCGCGAACTGATGATCAGCAGCTTGATATTTCTCTGGATCATCGCGAGTGGTATTTGGGCCTTACCGCCTCTGGTCTACGTGGCGGACCTGGGTGAGGCTATTAAAAGCTCCTGGGTAACGTCTGCCGAATTGGAACCGCCTTTCGGCCATGCTGAACTGGTTAGCCTCAAGACCTTTTGTAAGAAGCAGGGCATCCCTCTGGACCAGGCGATGGCAGAACTCAGGGAAGCCGGTTTCAAAGTGAACAATCCCGATAAAACCCTTGGTTATATTGCTGATAGTAAGGGTTCTTCGGGCATGGGAGTCTATGCGGTGATCAAGAAATTGGAGCCAAAACCTAAGACGATGAAGCCAGGGTCGGTCTGGACGCCGGAGATGGTAGAGGAAGCTTTTGCCGGCACCGGAGTTGGCAGAAAGAGCATCGGCCGGATAATCAAGGACTATGGGCTTGACCCAAAACAAGTCTATTATCGCCTAAAAGGGGGCGGTATTGAGGCCAGAGACGGCGACAAGATCAAGGAACTCGCCGACAAGCATGATTCTACCCCCATCAAGATATTGACCATCATTCTGGTAGGTAAAAATTAAGTAGTGGCGAGGCAAATGATAAATTCGATGGTAACCTATCTGAACAATAAGCAATAAAAAAGGTAATTTAAAGGTTGCCAAAAGTTCTTGAAAGTCTCGGCCCTGGAGTACTGGAGTGATGGAGTATTGGAGTGTTGAAAAAAAGACGTCAATCCTTTCGTCATTACTCCAGTACTCCAGTACTCCGAAATTAATTGAGATTGAAAGCTTCTCCGATGGATTACCTTCTTTTGGATTATAGATCTGCAACCGAGTATGCTTAACGCCCGTTTACTTTCCAAGTCCAGGGAGAAAGTCCGAACCTTAACCATTTGAAACGGTCTAGTATTACCTGACGAATGTTATTACCCACCCTGCACATGAATAAATTCTCAGATTTCAAGCAAACGTTCGGCTCGTTGGTCTGGTATTCCTTAAATCCATGTGGTTCAAAGAGCTTGATGAGCATTTTACGATATTGTTGTGCTGTCTTC
>CALZJV010000032.1 GCA_945787595.1 uncultured Desulfobacterales bacterium
GTCGTCTGTCGGCTTGCGGTCAAGTTTTTCGAGCTGACCACACCCATCTCTTCCATGGTCTTTGTGATATTATCTGAGGACTTGGCCTGCTGAATTGCTGCTAAAGAGATGGACTGGATCAACTCTGCCAGTTGGTTGGAAACAGCCTCAATTTCTTGTAGCTTTTGATGCGCGTTGTTGGCCAGCGAAGAACCTTCTACAACACGCTGAATACTTTCTTCCATGCTGGATCCGGCCTCATTAATTTCTCCCTGGATGTTTTTTATGAGGGTATCGATCTGCTTGGTGGCGTTGGTTGAACGCTCGGCCAAACGCTGGACCTCCTCGGCTACCACGGCAAATCCGCGTCCGGCGTCACCCGCCATTGCGGCCTGGATAGATGCGTTTAGGGCCAGAATTGACGTACGATCTGCAATGTCATTGATAAGCTGAACAATATTTCCGATCTCCTGGGAACTCTCACCCAGGCGTTTAATGGAGCGTGAGGTTTCTTGAACGTTATTGCGAATTTCTTCCATTGCCTTGTTGGTATTTTGGACTGCCTCGGCACCCTCTTTTGCATTCAGGGTGGATTGTTTAGAAACCGTCGCCGACTGGATGGCATTCTTAGCCACCTGTCTGATAGATGCTTCTTGACGACCCCGCTGAGCTGTTCGGCCATGGTGTTAAAGGAGTCGGCGATAGCACCGGTCAATTCTGCCGTTACTACGGCTCTTCTGCTCAGGTCACCTCCCGCCAGCCCGCTGATCTCATCTAAAAGTTTCACAATTGAAGCCTGGATCTCATCCCGCTCTTCTCTACTCTGAATGAGGACCAGAGTGTTGTCGAGCATGGCATTGAGGCTTGTCGCCATTTCACCGATTTCATCGCGAGCTTTAACTTTGACGCGAGCGTCGAAGTTACCCAGCCCGATTTCGGAAAACAAGTTCATAATTCTGCGCACCGGACGGACGATAAGTAGGCGGGAAGCCCCCCAGATCGCGATAACCAGGATCAGAAATGCAACAGCCGAAATATAGGATATTTTTTTAATCACCGCGTTCACCGGTGCTATGATCTCTTCTTCGTTTACGGCCATGGCAAGCATCCAGTTTCCCATTTTGATAGGAGAAAAGATAAAATATTGGGTTTCATCATCTAAAGGACTAGGCATTTTAGCAATACCCTTAACTTTTGAGGCAAAATATTTTCCGAAAATCTCGTTATATTCTTCGAGATCGGCCAATTTATCCCCGGGACTAATACGCCATGCGTGCTCGCCCGTTGAGGTGACGAATTGACCTTCGCCGCTCAATAGAAAAAGGCTTGCGCTCGCGTATGGTTTAAAGTCTTTCAATTGCTCATACAGCATGTCCAGGGAACGGTCGATTCCGACGATTCCTCTGAATTGTTCCTCAATAACCAGCGGATATGATATGGATATCATAGGGATATCCTCGTTGGTGAACGGCTCGCTGTAATACAGGAATTCTTCTGTTTTTGCCTTGGATCCCACAAGCTCCTGCCACTTGTTTTGGGTAACCATGTACCTTTCGCTGCCATCCACTTCTTCAGAAGGTGTCAACAGAATCACGTCCCGAACCATGCCATCCTGCCAGTACCAGTAAGGGATAAAGCGGCCGTCATCGGTGTACAGCACCCTGTTGCCGTAGAGTTCGTCCTGACCGTCAGCATTCGGCTCGTAATTGATGTAAGCTCCCATGATGTTAGGAAAGCGCTGCAAAAGGTCCTTCGCATACCTCAAGGATTGCAGCCGTTGGCCGAACGACCCATTCGCCTGGGAAATAGCCATGGACACGACCACCGAACCCAGTTGCTGGTTCTCCCTGTTGGTCTGTTCGGCAATGTTATCCAGGGTTGTCTGCATGATTTGCATACGGTCGGCAATAATCGAGTCGCGGTAGGCCATCGTTACCACTACGGTAACTGCCGCCAGGGTCACGAACACCGTCAACACGACGACTACCTGAAGCTTTGTACCGACACCGAACTTCGGTCTAAACCTAAAATTTTTCAGAATGTTTAATTTTTTTAAATGTCCTGCAATTTCAGAAATATTCATATTCTTGGAACCTTTAGTTGTTTTCCGTTTGTTAAACACTTTTGTCTCCTTCAAGCTGTATCTGTTTATTCAATATTGGTTTTACCGGATTCAGTAAGTTTGATCTTCTCAAGCCTCATCCTGTTAGACGCGTTTCCTGATTGGATGTGGGTTCGTCGGACAAAAGCCGGGTGACATTGGCCAGCAAAACATCTTCGGCTAAGGGCTTTGTCAAGTACTCATCTGCCCCCTGCTTTAGTCCCCAAAAGCGATCACTGTCCTGCGACTTGCTGGTCATCATGAGGATTTTTATGTCCTGGGTGGCTGGTGATGTTTTTAGCTGACGACATACTTGAAAGCCGTTTTTCTTAGGTAAGATGACGTCCAGGACAATCAGTTTAGGATTTTCCTGGACGGCTTTTTCAAGAGCTTCTTCACCATCAATAGCGGTGATGATTTCATATCCGGAGCCCTGCAGAAAGTCTGCAATTTTGCGCAGATATGTCGGACTGTCCTCAACTATTAAAATTTTTGAGTTGGCCATTTTTTTCTCCTTCTTTTTTTGCTATTTTCCATTCGGAAAATTCTTCCCCACTAAAACAGGAAGATGCTTCCGATCAGAAAATAGCTAAAGTTAAACAAATGCGACTGCTTCCCCGTCTTGGGGAGTCGAAGGGCCGGGTTGCGGGTGCTTTAACTCCGGCCCTTCCTCCTTGGCTTAAATATTTACCGTTTCATAAATTGGTCTATACCTTCTTCTTTCCAAACTTTCAGAGTTTTTTTGTCCTTTCCATCTATTTTGACTCCAATAGCATTGATCGGGACATCGTGCTGCTTCTGAATCTCGATCCAGTTCTTTTTTATAGCACTGTCAATACCCATTGAATCACCTCCCTTCTTTGCGGATATATTGATTATCGTCAAAAAGTCTTTGAATGGATAAAAGTTGATAGTGACCGGGAGCTTCTGGTCCGACTACTGCGACTGCTGTCTGGCTGAACGCATCATGCAAAACCTCGTCTGTCAGGGACCGTAACTTCTTGGGTTGGATTGCATCGATTTGAGCCAGGATCTCTTCATCCGGCATGTATCTGCCGAAGTAGAGTTCCTGTGATGCCAAACGGTTCATCCGGGTACTGGTATTTTCCCCTGAAATAAGATGCTGCCCGCACAGGTGCATTTTTGCTTTCCAAAGTTCTTCTTCATCTACCGGTTCATTGGCGGATATCAATTTCCACAATTCATCAAAGACCAATTCCAATACCTGCAAGATACTATCCGGAGCTGCACAGCCTTCAACCATCAGCATTCCATCATCGCGGTAAGCATGATATTCTGAGCTGAGATGATAAACCAATCCCCGACTTTCCCGCACCCGACGAAATAAACGCGAACTGATGCCTCCTCCCAGGATATTGTTGAGAACATGCATTCCATAGCGCCCCGGATCAGCATACGGGCAGGCCCGGATTCCCAGGGAAAAGTAAACCTGGGAGACTGGCATGTTTTCCAAGACGACGCCCGGGTGAAATACGGGTGGCGTTTTGGCGATCGGCAAGCTATTTCCTATCATCCGCCAAAAGGCATCCCGCACCTGGGCGACAAAATCCTCATGATCGACGTTACCGGCGGCAGCGACAATAATACGGTCTGGAGAATAATGTTCATGAACATAATAGATGACATCCTCGCGGGTCAAAGGTGTGATCGTTTCGGCTCGGCCGGCGATGGAACGGCCCAAGGGATGATCAGACCAAGTAAAGGCTTTTAAAAGATCATGAGCTCGTTCGGATGGCATGTCACTGGCGGATTCAATCTCACGGAATATGGCTGTTTTTTCCCTCTCAAGGCTGTCGGGAGGAAAGATCGAATTAAGCAGAATATCGCCTAATAGATCCAGAGCGTAGGTAAAATAATCATCCAGCACAGTGGCTGAGTAACAGGTGAAATCACGGGCAGTGAAAGCCCCCAGGTGTCCACCGGCTTCATCCATCAAACGGGCAATTTGAGTCGCATTGCGACTGCTGGTGCCGCAAAACATAGCATGCTCCACCAAATGCGCCAGGCCGCTCTGCTCCGGAGCTTCGTCGAAAGGGCCTGCATCTACCAGAATACCCATTGAGATTGAGCGATGTTCGGACATGGTTTCAGTCACAACTCTTATGCCGTTTTCCAATGTCGACTTTCGATACATGCCCACTCCTTCTCCTAAGCCTTAAGTCCCAGTTGTAGGCTCAGGCGGAATTCTTCCGCAACCACCAGCCAAAGCTTTGAAATGACGGTTTTATTCCCTACGGAATATGCAACCTGCCAACTTGGTAATCGTAGTTTCATGAAAAGTTCAATTTCTTCCATCAAGGATGTTTTTCATATGAGCCACAACTAAAAATCCGTCTTCCCATTCATAAACACCCTTTGTTAATAGGTTTTCCGGAATCCATTCATCAGAAACCGGAGAGCTTTCAATTGGAAGCGTCAGCATTCGAATAGGAGGAACAATTCGAAGCATGATTCGATAAATACCTATCGAAGCGGTTTCATTTTTTAATGCTCGTACCACCATCAGTCGTTGAATTTTTGAGGAGTTTAAATGCTCCAAACCCAGACATGCCTCTAAAGAGATAACCGGCAAAACCTGATTACGCCACTCTGCTACCCCTTCTATATAAGATGGAGAAAAGGGAACTGGCCGCACCGCTGAATCCATTACAATGTCTTCCATCTGGTACTGGCTGAACACAAAATAAATCTGCCTGTTCGATACCGGTGGAGTCTGCGCAGAGTAAATAAGCACCCTTTGCTCCGGGGTTGAAATTTGATCATTGTTCCGCATCTCTTAAACCTTTTATCTTACGAATCACTCTGAATCTGTCGGTTCGGCTTGAGGTGAACCATCCTTGTCGGTATGCAGAAAATTCGCCAGGAATGAGGCTGACTCGCATTGTGATTCATCATCATTATCAACTGTATCATTTATTTCAGGGATCATGTCCACTATCTCTAAATTTTCAGCCGGCGGTCTGAATTCGTTGTTGGCTTCAGTCTGCTGTACTTCATCAACATCAGAGTCTTTTGTCCAATGGCCAAAAAGCGACATGGTGCTGTGATCTGAAACGGTTGATATCTCGTTTTCAAGCATGATAATTTCTTCTGCTTCAGAGGAGGCATCACCACAATCCGAAATGTCTGTGGCATTTTGTGCGTTAGCTGTTTCTTGAACGCCTTTTTCAATTCCTTCCGGTGCCAAAAGCAAAATTAGTGTGTCTTCATGTCTCAAAACCTTTGGAAAGCATGACATCGAAGCGCCTTTAAATATGGGAGAAAGCGGTTTGACCTTCTCGGTATCAACGGATACAACCTGGTCTACGCGGCTGACGATCATCCCCATAGATTGCCCTCCTATTTCTACCATAATCATTTTTTCATTTTCAGAATCACGGCGGGTAGTATCTTTTTCAAAGATAGAGACAAGGTCATAAAACGAGGTTAGCTTGTCATCTAACACCCGGGTGAGCTGGTTGCTGCCATCGGCCCCTTCGTCAGCAATATGCTTCACACTTTGTATGTTCTTGACGCGTGGTAGATCGATGCCAAATGGCATTGTCCCTACCTGGAATAGCAGCATTTTTTTCATTAAGGTACCTTCTATTCAACGATATTTTAATTATTAAGCGAGGGAAAGTAATCAGACGTCGGAATTGAATTTAACGGCCATCTCAGCGAAATTAAAATTAATATTCCATCTGCCGGCGGTTTCTACTTTTCCTTATTTTGATTCTCTACCTGTCAGTTTTAAGATTAAACGCACAAATTCATCATCATTGTAAGGTTTGACTATAAATCCTTTGGCTCCCAGAGCTTTGGCTTTGTCCCGATGCTTGGTTGCAGTTCTCGAGGTCAGCATCACAACCGGGATATCATCAAAGCCGACCTGCGCCTTGAGGGCACCTAAAAATTCATAGCCATTCATTCGAGGCATTTCGATATCAAGCACAATCAGATCGGGACGACTTTCGCTCAACCTGTCTAGAGCATCGATGCCGTCTTTGGCTGTTAGTACCTTCCACCCCTGATTTTCCATAAGTCGCGAGACTACCTGCCGGATACTGACGGAGTCATCTACAATCATTATATTAAGGGGCCTTTCTATTATAAGCTCCTTATCGGTATGAGTAGCCTCCAGCATTGTCGTCTGCGACCATAGCAATTCTTCTATGTTCAAGATGGGGATCACACTTCCGTCACCCATGATCGTAGCTCCGGATACTCCCTTTACATAGCGAAGGTGTGAGCCCAGGCTCTTGATAACAATTTCTTTTTGGCCCACTAGGGTATCAATCACGAGTGTCCCCCTTCGACCACCGGTTTCAACCACCAATGTTATCGGATATTCCCCTGCTGACACAGGCTCGGTATCTCTTTTTCCGGCACTTAGCAGTCCTACCATGTGAAAAAGAGGCAACACCTCGTCATTCAACCTTAAAGCGTCTTGATTGGGTCCCATAATATTTTCCGGGTTTAATCGGATGATCTCGCTGATCTCATTTAAAGCGATGGCGTATGTTTGTCCACGGACAGTAAATAGCAGCGCCTGCACAGCCGCCAAGGTTAAAGGAATGCGAATGGTAAACATTGTCCCGTGCCCTTTTTCAGATGCCACCCGAATAACGCCTTTAAGATTCTGGATATTTTCTTTAACCACATCCATCCCCACGCCACGGCCCGAGATTTCGCTGATCTCCGTGCGAGTGCTGAAACCGGGATAAAAAATAAATTGAGAAAGCTCATCATCAGACATCTCATCGACCCTATCAGAGAGCCGCATTTTGCGAACCGCCGTTCTGATAGCGGAGTAGTCGAGGCCGGCGCCATCGTCCGCTATGCGAATCACAACCTGGTTTCCTTCACGCGAAGACTCCAGTTTAATGGTAGCAACCGGCGGTTTCCCCTGCGATTGCCTCAAGTCCTGTGGTTCAACACCATGATCGACGGCATTTCTGAGCAAGTGCATCAGCGGGTCTGCAATTTTTTCCCAAATCAGTTTGTCCAGCTCAATGTCTTCGCCCGTAACGACCAGGTTGACCTTTTTATCCAGATTTCCAGCAATCTCACGCACGGTTCGGCGCAATTTATTCGTAATAATCGTGATTGGGGTCATGCGTGCCCGCATCATCTTGTCCTGCAGCTCACTGAGAATTACCCGTTGTCGGGTGAGACGGCCGTCAAAATCGCTGTGAAGGTTTGATAATTGTGTGTGGAGTGTACCCACATCAACGGCGGATTCATTTAATTTGCGGATAATCAGATTTAATTCGGAATATCGATCCAGTTCCAATGTATCAAAATCATCAAAATCAGCTGTTTGCACCGCATCCGCACTATTTGTTGCAGAAAAATCAGGTATTGCCCTTAGCTGTTCAAGGGCTTCTACTTCATAGCTGACCTCCAGATCTCGTGCAATCAGTTTGAGGCGTTCGCGATATAGTTCAAGATCATGAACGGAATCCGTAAAGGTCTCCATTTTTTGGTCAAATGCACTCAAGGCAATAATAAGCTCACCGGTCAGGTTGACTAGATCATCGAACCGCGCCATGTCTACCTTGAGTGTCTTGGTAAACCGGGCACCCAATTCCGAAATATCATCTACTTGCGGAAGTTCTTCGAATAAATCTGGTTGGGTACTTTCGTCGGTGGATTTTTCAGCTTGCAAAATTTTATACAGCTTTGAGATTGCCTCCTGATCGGTTTCTGGCTTTCTTTCTCTAACCGTTGTTTCTTTTTCTGAAGGTTTCCGCCCCATTATTTCTTTGTACTGATTTTTTAAGGATTGGGCCTTGGCCGAATAAAGCTCTTGAGGCTTGCTGATGATTCGTTCCAGGATATCTGAGGACTCAGCTAGCACCGTTACAATTTCCGGAGAAATTTCCTGGGCCTCTTCATACAACCAATCCAGAACATCTTCCAGACTGTGGGCGTATGTTGCAAAATCCTGAAATCCAATAACTGCGGCAGCTCCTTTTAAAGTATGAACGGATCGCCGGATCCGGCGCGATTCTTCCCGCAGAGTGGATGAAATGGGAATGGTTGTTTTTACCTGCTTATCAAGAATGTTTAAGGAACGCCCAAGATCCTCCAGGTGTTCTTCCGCTTCCTCATAAAAACTTTCCAGCAGTTGGGGCGAAATCTCCAAACTGGTTTTTTCTTCTAGATTGGTTGTCTCGATGCCTTCTTCGGCATCAACCGGGTATCCGTCCTTTGGCCAAACAGATCCAGAAGGTGAAATCGGTTCAGTCTCGAGGCCGGATACCGCTGGAAGTTGGCTGAACGGCTCTGAACCGGGTTTCTGGCTTTTTTCAGGTTCAATCTTTTCTTCAGCACTGAGCCCCTCATTTTGAGGAACTGACTCCAGCAGTTGGTTAAGCGTTTGATCATCCTCTGCCATGGAAAGCCGCCGGATTCGCCTGAAGGCCAATACCGTCTCTTTGAGCATAGTTCGAGACGCCACCCCTCCGTTCATGTACCCGAGGCAATATTCCCTGAACAAATCAACGGTTTTCTGCATAGTATTGAAAGCTTCGTCGCTAAACTCATGTTTACCAGCAATTATATCATCCAGGTATTCTTCCATCTGAAAGGCTATCTGGCTTAATCCGTTCAACCCAACCAAGGAGGACGCCCCTTTTATTGTGTGCACCAATCGATGGGTCTCTTCGAGTGCTTCACTTTGCTCTGATTCTTTTTTTAAAGATTCCAATCCATTGATTAAGGTAGGAATGTAGCTCCCTACTTCTTCGATAAAATCTTTTATCATTTCAATATTGGGCGGCATGGACATATATAGCCTCCTTAACAGGTTAACCGGATCGCGCGATTTTATTTAATAATACCTTGTTTTGGTTTAAATTTTATCCTTGAGACACAATGATTGTTTTAATTATAAAGGCTACACATTCTAATTTTCTTTGAAACCTGTCATACGCGCGGAAGATAACAGTTTATCGATATCAAGCATATTTGTTAGATTTCCTCCCGAGACAGCCACCCCCAAAATATAGTTCGCTATTTCTCCTTCTCTGTAGGGGCTGTTTTGGAGATCAGCGTCTATTTGATCCACAGAAAGAATGCCAATAATTCTGTCAACGATGATACCCACTTTCATGTCTTGATTATGAAGGATGAGATAACGACGTTCTAATTTAACCCCAGTTGAAGAAATTCCAAAAAAAGCCTTCAGATTTATAAAGGAGATAATCTCGCCGCGTACATTGCTGATACCCAGGACCCAGTTCGGCAGATTCGGCAGTGGCGTAATGTCCGGACGGCGTCCAATCTCAACGGCACTGGAGAGGGGAAGTGCAAAGAGCGTTTTCTCCAGGGCAAACAGGATAAATTGGTCTTGCAGGGATGCAGACGTTATATCCGATTTAATGGATAATTCTTCTTTGCTTGTATCGATAGCAGAAGGCCCCCCTATTTCGCTGTCAATTTCGGCAATTATTTCAGATAGAGAAAGGATGGTTTGACCCCGTCCGGTTTCCGCTCCCGGATTAAAGCTTTCTTCAGGTTTGTTTGTTATTTCCATTTACTTAATATACCTCTCAATGGTTTCAACCAGTTGTGCCGGATCAAAAGGCTTTGTAAGATAAGCCGAAGAACCGGCTACTTTGCCTTTAACCTTATTGATAATACCATCCTTGCTGGTCAGCATGATGACCGGAATATACTTAAACTCTGGATTTTCCCTGATAATAGATAGTATCTGATAGCCGTCCATCTTTGGCAGGATGATATCCAGCAGGATTAGATCGGGTTTGGCTTCATTTAACCTGCTCAAAGCCTCAAGCCCATCTGCTGCCTCTATAATTTCAAAACCTTTCTGACTTAGCGTAATTGATATGACCTTGCGAATTGTTGAACTGTCTTCTACGACAAGTATTTTTTTTCTCATCTTGTCGTGTAATGATTTAATGGTCGAATCGCTGTCATTATCGATGGCCGGCAACTCATTGGATAAAAGTGATCCATTGGAGGCCATGTGTTTCAGCAATACATCCAATTGGTTGGAATAAAATTGCTCTCCGGGGACAAGCTTTGAGGCAAGGTCCAGATGGTTTAGTGCGTCTTCATAGTTATCCATGTTGAGATAGACCATACCCAGCCAATAGTGCGCTTGGGTATTTTTTTCTCTTTCTATGACCCGGGTATATCTAACAACCGCCTCTTTCAGGATCTTTTCGTTGCCGGTGTGTTCCAACTCAAAAAAATTATTATGGATGAGTAAATGGCACCCGCAGTATGGGCAAGTAACAGCATCACTTTCCAATGGCACCCAGCAGAACGGACATCTATGGAAAGGATCCTCATGCAATCCGTTTTTCACCTGTTGGAATTTTTTAACCTCCTCCATGATTTCCGGATCATCCGGTGCAATTTTTTGCGCATTGTTTAATGATCCTGCAACAGCCTTGAAATTCGCAGAAATTCTCGAAAACCATAACCAGGCCCTGTGATTTCGTTTATCCAGCTTTAAAATTTTACCTAACAGTAATTTTGCTTTTTTAAGGTGATACCCTTCAGCCTCCTGTATGGCCTCATCCAGGAGATCCGCTTGCTCGAGAAGTGCACCATTTTCATCGACATGGCGGGTGGAGTTAAGCAGGATCTGCATTAGCGGTGTATGAACTTTTCTTTCCGTTTGGCAGCTATCTTGTACTTCAGCCTGCGCATTTTTCCAGGAGATAATTCTGGTAGCCGCTTTTTCACCGTCCATACCATCGGCTTCAGCATTTACCAATTCCCCTTTGTTGATATAAAGATATCCAACTTTAGTTTTTGACTTCACCTTGAGGGTGCAAGTTTTTTGTTCCAGATTAATCAGCTGTAAAAAATTGGCAAGCATAAACCCGCTGATAAAAACGTTTGATTTTTCTTTTACAGAGTTCATAAATTCTGTCCCATGATCTCAGTTTCTGCCGGTTAATCCCGCTATTTAAATTAACCGGTCTTATTCAGATAGATTGGGTTTTCGAAAACTCCTGATCCGCATAGGTGCTTCAGTCAAAGGTCGGCAGTCTACAGGTACCGGGAGGATAATCCATGCTTGTGATTGATCAATTTAATAAAAGCAAAATTCATACCCATTATAAATTATTTCAATATGTTATCGAAATTGATGAACTCAGGTTAGAAGTACCTAATCTTCACTATAACGTCTTTTGGCACTTTATCGAAAAACTTAAGAAAAAAAATTTAAGAGTTGAAATAGGGGTGATGATGACGATAGTTACAAACTATAATTAGATGCCATAAATGGAAAATTAATGACGGACTGAAAACTTCTATTCTGATAAGGTCGGAATTGCTGATTCGGCCCGGCCGAAAAGACGCTTCCGCAGCAGCAGGTTGTGGCGATAATGATTAAGGGAAAAAATCATTATACCGGCTGCGACAGGACGGGCCCTATAGATATTTTGTTTCGTCCCTTTTTTTTAGAAACATACATTGCGCTATCCGCACGGTGAACGAAACTTTTTATATCTTCATCAGTCAGATATTCAACCACCCCAATGCTCACAGTTACTTTCAACGGTTTGGGATATGATAGCGCTTGAGTCTCATATTCGACCGCATGTCTTACTCTCTCGGCAACTGAAATCGCCATTTCAAGCTCTGTTTCAGGTAGAATTATTGTGAATTCATCCCCGGCATACCTGTAGGCGGTGTCTTGCATTCTAATAGCTGATTTTATTATTTCCCCGATACCGGCAAGGATCTTATCCCCGAAAAGGTGCCCGTATGTGTCATTCAATGATTTGAATTTATCGATATCCATCAGAATTAGGGCAAGAGGGCGAAAATAACGATTGGATCTATCGACCTCTTGAGCGATATGCCTATAAAACTGTCTTGTATTAAAAAGACCTGTCAAATCGTCTCTAGTCGTTAGGTGGGTCAATTCTTCCATTTTTCGGCTATTTTCTTGTATTTCTGTGCGTTTTTTTAGCACGACGTTAATTCTAAGCAACAGATCTTCCAACCGTATCGGTTTAATAATCAAATCACTTGCTCCACGGGCCATGGCATCTTCTATTGAGTAATCTAGAGAATAGCCCGTCATAATTATAACATCGGCTTTATAGTCATGCCTTATGATTTTGGTTAACTCTAAGCCGTTCATGCCTGGCAATTCGACATCCGTAAGAACAATGCCAATTTCTTGATTCTGGAGAATTTCAAGCCCCTCTTCGGCACTGATAGCCATAAAAGATTCAAAACCTGATTTTTCAAGAAAAATGTGGATCAATTTACGTATTGCTTTGTCGTCTTCTACAACTAAAATTTTGGCTCTTATAACATCAGACATTTCAGATATCCCAATTCCATAAGAAAGATAAGAACGCTCATTATTTGTCTTCAGCTTCATCTTCAATTTAATGCGATAAGGCCTCAAATGATTATGGGTCTTTTTGTGATAAATTGAATGCTCAAAGAATGTATCAGACTTATTATCGGCAAATGGGGAAAATCCTTTAGGATTTGGTAAGGTTCTGCGGTCGACAATATTTCATAAAGGGGGAATTCACTAGCAATTCGAATCATGGCAAAGGGTCAAATTATTAAATACATGTTTTGATGTATGGCTCAGATCGACGAAGGTGTTTTGAATTTTTACCTAATTTGAAGGATTTTTTGGGAAGAGATGTGCTGAGATCTTTATACCTGATGATTCGCGAAAACCAGCCCGGAGGAATAAGGGCCTCATTCTACAGGGCTGCCAGGCGCGCCCATGGATATGGCGAGGATTTTTTATATCTTAAATTCCCGCAAAGATGTTGCTGAAAAATTTCACAAAAGGCCAGATGATGCCCCCCAGAACAGGCACACCTGTTAGCCTCCCGAATATGATTAATCCAAGGAGGATAAATGGGCCGTAGCGTTCCAAGAAATAAAACAATTTCCCAAACCTGTCCGGCAGAAGACCGGCTAATATTTTGGAACCGTCCAGCGGGGCAATGGGTAGGATGTTGAAAAATGCCAGTGCCAGATTGATCCGCAGGCTCATAAATACCACGTAAATGATTAAACCCATGAAGGAAGTCCGATCGGGTGTCTCACCCGTGGCGATAAGTATTCTGAGCAAAATGCCGCTGGAAAGTGCTAAAATCATATTCGCCAAGGGTCCTGCGGCACTAATCCAGAGCATGTCCTTTTTGGGATTTTTCAGGCGATACGGATTTACCGGTACCGGTTTGGCCCACCCGAAGTGTACCAGAAATATCATGATCGTGCCCAATGGATCCAGATGTCGCAGTGGATTCAGTGATAGACGTCCACTTTGCTTGGCGGTATCATCTCCAAACCGGTTGGCAACATAAGCATGGGCATACTCATGAAACGTTAATGCCAGTAAAATCGGTGGAGCAATCAGCAGCAGGGTTTGAATTTGCATATTTTTTCCTTAATCAAACAGCGATCACAAACGATAAATTACTATAGCATGGATCCCGGATTGGCAGAAAGCGATTTTAAAATCCTTACTAATCCACCAGTTAAAGGCTCATTTTTGTTCAATTTCAGGGAAGATGATCCGCAGCAGGCGGAGGGTTTGTAGCAGAAATTGGTCAAAATGGGACGTATTGGAAAGGCTCAATTCAAAATGGTGTTATTTTTCTAAAAGGGTTTATTCTATATTTGAGATCTTGGTCCTTAGGATCATGATTTTCGGATTAGATTTCCAATTTTTCAAGCTGGTTGAGATCCTCAGTCAATCGATGGATACGCATGCCCAATGTCTCGACGACGCCGGACTGTGCTTCAAGCCACAATGGCAACGCCCGCTGCAAAATGCTCCTGCCCTCATGGGTTAATTTGAGAACACGGGTTCTTTGATCCTTACCGGGACTGGTGCGGACGAGCCCTTGCCGTTCCAGAGGTTTCAGGTTGCGATTTAGAGTAGTACGATTGAGCAGCAAAAGATCGGCAAGCTGGGTGATAGTAATCGAAGGATTTAGATAAATTGCGTTCAGCAATGTAAACTGGGTTCCTTTCAACCCCGCTGATTTTAAATGCACATCATAATAATTCCCCACTACTCGCGCCGCCCGGCGCACCCGCTGGCCCATACAGCTGTTCTCAACTTTTCGGCATATTCCTGTTAGGCGATCTTTATTTTCACTGTTCATGATAGATGTATATACACATTAAAGTGTCGATTGTCAACAGTTTCGGCCTATTTTTTTTAGTGCTACCAGTGGTGGAAAATTACACCCTATTTGAGCGAAAGTGGAGAATTCCCCAGCTCCAAGGCATCAAGGGTGAAGCCGTATCCATATAGTGTCCACCTTGGCAGGGAATAACACTGGAGATGTGGGATTATCGGCTTTCCTATGTTTTCGAGTTATACGTCGTGGTGAAATGATTTGCTAACAAGTTCTTCAGGTTAGATGCTGGAATCCAACAGAAACTTCGGCGGATTTAACTCCGAATACTCCGACGAAAAATCCGACGCATCCTCCCACCAAGTGGGCAAGGGGCACGGGGACCATGTTGGTATGGGTGTTGCCGACAAAAATGGTCAGGCCGGTGGCAGTCTCGTATAATATTTTTGCGACTAAGCCGCTGAGCAGTAAGGAAAATAAGGCCACCCAGATCCAGCTGCGAGATCGTATCTCCCGCTTGATGAAAAGGACCATCAGCAATGAGTAAAAGGCACAATCCAGTCCGGACAGTCCGCCGTAAATTATAAGACCCGGCATGCCCCACCAGATGACGACGGGAATGGAGATGGCGGATATCCCCACGGTTGCATAATATCTTTTTGGGTCCATGATTTCGCACAAAGATCCCAGAACTAGAAATGTAGTGGCGGACCAGAAGAGGTGATCGGTCGAAAGGTGCACCCAATGGCAGGTGATCAGACGCCACAGTTCATGAGGGACATGGGCGGATCGGTCATAGAGCAACTGAATTCGCAAGCTATAGGAAAAGTGGATGATCGCAGCCGCCACGGTGAGCAGCAGTGAGACGCAGGGGATGCGCCTCACTGACTGACCAACTATTTGAATACGTTTATAATACATAATTTTTTAGCTATTTTTCTTCCGGATTATGAGTCTCAGGCCGCCGAGGGCAGTCAAAACAAATGCCACGAGGCCGGTGATAGGATCGATGGCGCCACCTCCACCCCCCAGCTTGGGTACTTTGAATTTAAAAGCCGGTTTTTTCTGGTCAACCCGGTAGTTTTTAACTGGCTGTTGCGATCTTAAGGACCGAGCCTGCTGCTCCCGCGTGATGCGGGTCCGATTGCGCCTCTCGATTCCCCGATCGGCGAAAGCCGTGTCTGTGAGAACCACCATGGAGGTGTAATCGGTGACGATCTGATAGGTCAGACCAAGGTCCTTGATGGCGTCCTCCGACTCCGACACCGGCATCGTTCCGATCCTTTCCATGGCTTCGATTTTCTCGATGGTGGCCAGGGCCCAGAGCCTTTCCAGTTCCGGATTGTCCCCCTCAATGTCCGGAAATAAAAAGTCCGTTGTGTAGGTTTTGTCCTCTCCGGTCAGGTTGGCTTTGAGTGTAACCCGGGCACTTCCGCCCTTTTCATATTTTCCGAAGAATACAAGCTGCTGGCCGCGATAGACCTTTTTAAATGTATCATCGGTCATGTCGAAAACTTTCACGCCTGAAATTTTGATCTCGGCATCGAGAAGGGCTTCGTAATTGATTTTGCTGCCGGCCAGCAGGAGCTTGCCCATGATGTCATCGGTGTTTGAAATAGTGTCGTAAAATCCGCCGGTCGTTTGGGTAATGGTTTGCATCAAAGGCCAGTTGGAACTGTTTCCCAGCAAAAAGCCAAAAATCCGGACGTCAACCTGCTGCAGTAACTTGTAAAATTCCTCAGGGTTGACGACACCCGTGTTGGTCACCGCGTCGGTAACGAGGATGATGTTCGCAGCGCGGTCGTCATCCAGATGTTTCAGCGCCAGGGAAAGGCCTGCGTAGAGGTTGGTGCTTCCGCCGGAGCTGAGCGAGTCGATCATCTCCCGCGCCTTGATCAAAGAGGCGTCGGATGCCGGCAGCCATTCACGTGTCAATTCAGCGGCTTGACTGGAAAACGTCACGATCCGAAATCGGTCGCCGGGTTTGAGTTTTTCCATGGCTTTCATGACACCGTGCTTAAAAGTTCCCATTTTGGATTGCATACTGCCGGAGACATCCAAAACAAAGCAATAGTCGGAACCGTTTGCCAGCGGTTTTAAATCAAGGCCAGGCGTAATCACCATCATGAAGGTGCCGGGCTTGGCCGGATCGTCACGATAAGGGATGACTTCTATTCTGCCGGGCAGATCGTCCTGCAGGCGGTAGTAAAAAATGAAATCCCGGTTCAGACTCATATCCGTCAGCTGCATCTGCACGTTGTAATGATCTTCAGCCGGTCTGCTTATCTGAGCCGCTGCTTCGAATCCGGGTACACGCACGTCCTGGACAGGGTATGCTGATTTTAATTCTAGGTTTAGCGAAAATGTGTTTTCAACCTTGGCGTTGGTCGTCCAGAAGCTCATGCCGGCTTCGTCGGTGCCGCCGTCTTCTAAGGGATAAAGGTAGCGGCCAATCCCGGTGTCGATGCCAAGGGGCTGGTAGTACAGAAATCGAATTTTGGTTTCATCATTGGCAGGCACCGGGTGGACTTTGAACTCAAAAGTATAAAACTCATTTTTTTCGGCAAGGCCCGCCTCGTTTCCCCGGCTCTTTTCCTCTGCATAGATTTGCCGGGCTTTTTGTTTTTCCAGCACTTCGCCGCGGATTTCCCGTTCACCCACATATATAGTTACCTCCGATAAGCTTGCACTTTTGGGCAATGGAAAACTGTAGATGGCCTCAAGGTCTTGACTGTTGGCGTTATAAAAAGTTTGGTGGACCTCGGTCATAGCAAAGCCGTTATTGATCACCACATTGACTTGATGGTCAAGTATCCGGATGGGCTGATGGCCGGAGCCGATAGGGGTAAGAATCCCGGCAGCCTGACTCACCGTCGGGGCCATCCCAACAAGTAGTATCAGAATAAAAAAAGCGATTTGTTTTTTCATGTTACCCTCCTTTTCCGGATTTCCCGGAGATTTAAAATACTATACGCGACAAGCCAATCAAATTTAAAATTTTGCCCCTGACGGAATCCCAAGGCGCTAATAAATTTGAAAGATCAAATCTCGGTTGATCGGCACATATCGAAAAAGCAACACGTGTGCCAGGAATTAAATTGATAAGCGGTTATCAAATTAACCATTTGATAAATTGAGAAATAATAAAAAAATCGAGGAAATTTCGAAGTAAAATCGAAACAGATAGGTCGATAAAACTATACTTTTTTTGAATACATATATTCAATAATGGTATAAAATGGATAAAAGTTGACAATTATTTCGATAATAAATTGAATTATATATAATTATAAACTTATAAGGAGTAGATAACATGGCCACAGCAGACTGGTTAATGCGATGTTTGAATTGGAAAAATTACTAAAACCTTGGATATCAGAAATAAATCACAATATTATCAAATAATTAAAAAGCCTATACAATATATGTATATCCCTGATTCAGATAAGCAGGCAAATGAAAGGATTATATGGTGGCCATTTTAGAACCGGAAAAACGCTCTTTTTTGACATCCGTCACTAGGGTCAGCTATGCAAACCCTTTCCTTCCCGAGCGTATCGAATATGAGCGGCAAGCCCTGGGAGCTGAATTTGACGAATCACATGCCAACTGGAACCTTTTGGGGGACGACCCGGAAACGCATCAAATCAACACAACGAAAATTGCACAGCGAGCTTACCCCATCATTGCAGGGTTCCAGGCGCAGTTGAAAAAGGGGGTGGCGGCAACCGGTCAGGAAATTCAGCTTTATGAAGATACGGTTCTTTTTTTGCTCTTTTATAATTACGCCCAGAGATTCAAGAAAAGCATTATCGACCCGAAAAAGGGACGGACTTATGACTACTTTGAAGAGTTTTTCGAGTACTGGTCGTTCTTTTTTAACATTTCCGGCTACAATCTGCCGCAGAAAGGGGAGGCGGCACACATTTTTGCCTGTTCCTTTCAAGTACGCCGGGCTTTCTATTATATTTTCAGGGCCATCATCGGGCGTTCGTCAGTGGCAGCAAACTTGCGAGCCATGGTATGGACGTCTATCTTTACCCACGACATGCGCCGCTATCGCCGCTCCTTTTATAAATGCATGGGTGATTTTAGCACCTTGATCATCGGACCGACGGGATCTGGCAAAGAGCTTGTTGCTCGCGCCATAGGTCTTTCGCGGTACATCCGGTTTGATCCCGAGTCCTTGACCTTTGAAAAAGATTTTTCAGAAACCTTTTTCCCTATCAACCTTTCGGCATTGCCTTTGACCCTGATCGAGTCGGAGTTGTTTGGCCATCGGCGTGGGGCATTCACCGGCGCCTTGGAAGATCGCAAGGGATGGCTGGAAGTTTGTCCGTCGCAAGGCAGTGTCTTTCTGGATGAAATCGGGGAGTTGGACGCCCTCATCCAGGTGAAACTGCTCAGGGTGATCCAGGCACGGACATTTCAACCCCTGGGATCGACAAAGTCTCATAGCTTCAAAGGCAAGATTGTGGCGGCCACCCATCGCGACCTCCATTACGCCATGGAGCAGGGAGAATTCAGAAAGGATTTTTATTACCGGCTATGTTCAGACATCATCACGACACCATCTTTGAACCAACAAATCCGGGAATCTCCTGAGGTGTTGTGGGATCTGATCGGTTACATTTCCCAGCGGGTTGCAGGTTCGGAATGGGAGGAGGTCGCCGGGGAAGTGCAATCCTGGATTGGAGATCACCTTGGCATGGAATACTCTTGGCCGGGCAATATTCGTGAACTGGAACAGTGCGTCCGCAACGTGATGATCCGGCGGGAGTACCATCCCTCGGGGAATCTTGTCGCGAGGATCGACGAGCGGCTCCCGGTTGGATTTCAGGAAGGGTCGCTCAGCCTCGAGGAATTCTGCAGTCTTTATTGTACCCACGTTTACTCACGTGCCGGTTCATTCGTAGAGACGGCGCGACGCTTGAAAATCGACAGAAGAACAGTGAAGAAATACGTGGATACAGGTTTTTCCGCAAGGGGACGCGTAAAGCAATAATTGAAAAATTGTTGGGTTTCTCTTGACTCAGAAAGCAACACTGTGCTTTCTTAGTGCTTCGATTCGCAATTACAGTGACATATAATTATTGACCAATCCAACATAATTGCTTACTCAGCACTAAGTCGTGAGTGAGCAAATACGTCAGCGTATTTACGAATCGATGGACTTAGTAACGCCTTGGATTTCTGTCCGCCATCCCCTGAACTCTTTATCGAGAAATCGCCTGCATGAAGACGTATACAGCCTTTTACAAATCACCGCTGGGATCTATTAAAATAGTCGGAAATCAGGATTGCATTTTATCCCTGGATTTTGTTGAGGAAGAGCTGCCGGATGATACCGACCTGCCCTTTTGTTTAAAAGCCGGTCTCAAGCAAATTAACGAGTATTTCAAGGGGAATCGAAGCCAATTTTTGTTAAAGCTTAATCCCGAGGGCACAAAATTTCAAAGAATGGTCTGGCGGCAACTTGAAAAAATACCTTTCGGTGAAGTGGTATCCTATGGGCAGATCGCGGGCGCCATCGGCAAGCCCAACGCATCCCGGGCAGTGGGAAGTGCCAACGGGAAAAACCCCATTGCAATCATCATTCCCTGCCATCGGGTCATTGGAAGTGATGGGAGTTTGACCGGATACGGTGGCGGTCTCTGGCGCAAGGAATGGCTGATAAAACACGAAAGGGGTTACCTTCCCGATGATATGACCGCATAGGCCCTTAATGGGTTTTATCTGACAACATGTTGTAAGATAATGAAGGTTTCAGGTGTCACGTTTCAGGAATTAAAATTCAAATAACAAATCACAATGACCGAAATTCAAAATTCCAAACAATTGGTTTTTGATTTTATTTGAGATTTGGATATTGTAATTTGGAATTTATTTGTATTTTGGTGCTTGTCATTTGCTATTTCCGGTTTATCCGCGTTTAGGCCCTTATGAAATAGTTTTTGTGCCTTTGTGGCCATTTTCCGGTATTCCAGGTTAGGTTTCAATAACCAAATCTTCGTATTGCCTTTGTGTCTTTACGCCAGTTTTTCTGAACCCTCACAAAAAGCTTTAAATAAACCTTGGTCCCCAGCATATGTTCTATTTGCTCACGGGATCGTATACCGATTTGCTTCAATTTGCTGCCTTTTTTCCCGATGACGATGCCTTTTTGAGAGTCGCGTTCCAGGTGAATGGTCGCCTCGATCTTCACCTGATTCCCCCTGTTTTTTTCTTTAAAAGCGTCCACTGTGACAACCGTGGCATAGGGAATTTCTTCACCGGTCAACCTGAAAACCTGCTCACGGATCAATTCAGCGACGAGAAAGCGTTCGGATACATCCGTGAGGGTATCCTCGGGAAAATAGGGGGGCCCTTGGGGCAAAGCCGATACCATAGCCAGTATCAGCTCGTTAACCTGGATGCCATTTTTAGCGGATATCGGAACCACTTCACGAAATGGATACGTTTCGGCCCACTCTTCGATGTTTTCAAGTAACCCGTGTTTTTCAACCAGATCTATTTTATTCAGCGCAAGAACTACCGGTTTGCTCTGGTCCTGAAGACGTTTGACAAGGAAGCGTTCGGCTTCGATATCCGGTTGGGCAACATCGATGACCACCAGGATCAGCGGTTGGGCAACATCGATGACCACCAGGATCAGATCGGCATCAGCCACCGCGGAAAAGGCGATATCGACGATTCGCGTGTTCAGCTTGTCTTTGGCGTGAAATACTCCCGGCGTATCGAAAAAAATCATTTGTGCATCCGGTCTGTGCAGCACACCCAGAATCCGATTTCGCGTTGTTTGAGGTTTTTTTGAGGTGATGGAGATTTTTTGACCGAGCATCCGGTTTAGCAGGGTGGATTTACCCGCATTGGGCGTGCCGGCAATCGCAATATAGCCGGATCTAAAATCGGAATAAGGTTGGTTTTTGTCTGTCATTGGCTTACCGGACTGTTTAGGTTTCAGGTTTCGGGTGTCAGCCCAGCCGCCGGCCAAAAAGACGGCCGGTCAAATCGAAAAAGAAACTGTGCCATTTTGGCCTAGTTTCATACAAGCGGAGCCGCTGGCCTGAAAAGCGTCCAGTCTGATCGAGAAAGAAACTTTGGCCTTGGCTAGTTTCCTATTAGGGATTAACTAAAAAATGAACATCGAACATCGAACGTCCAACATCGAATAATGTATTCTGTCAATTTTAAAAAAAACACTGAGCAAAGCGAATCTACTTTTGGAAATTCTGCGGTTTGCTTGTTTTAAAATCGATAAAGCGTAGCGTCATCAATATTCAACGTTCGATGTTCGACGTTCGATGTTCGACGTTCAATCTGTTCACTGTTTCGGCCAGTCTAATCATCAAGAAACCGTGCCATTTTGGCGTAGTTTCATATGAGGTTTCAGTATCTAAGATCTCCCTCTCCTGACACCCGACACCTGAAACCTGAACACTGAACACTGAAACCTTCATTTTGTCACAAAATGCCGCTTATTCATTATCCCTGCGATCGCTTCAATTCTGTCAACGATATGATGGCGTCCCAAACCGCATCCCTGCCTTTGCGGGATTTCGCTGAAAACAGGATTAAGTCACTGGAATCCACTTCCAGCGCATTGGCCACGGCAGCACGTTGTTTTTCCCGTTTGGTTTTTGAGATCTTGTCTGCCTTGGTGAGCACCATTATTCTGGCGATGGAGTAATGCTCAAGCCAGGCGATAAGATTTTGCTCTTCTTGCCGGGGCGTGCGTCGAATATCCAGGATCACAACCACACCCAATAGTGTGTCGCGACCGGAAAGGTAGGTTTCGATCATGGGGCCCCATTTTTTTCTTACAGCTGTCGGGACTTTGGCATAACCGTAACCAGGCAGGTCGACAAAAGTAATCAGGTTATTAATGTCGAAAAAATTGATTAGCTGGGTCCGTCCGGGCGTGGAACTGGTCTTTACCAGACGCTTGCGGTTGACAAGGGTATTGATCAGGCTGGATTTACCGACATTGGAACGCCCTGCGAAAGCCATCTCGGGGAACTTTACCGGAGGATACTGGGCTGGATTGGTAGCACTGGTGACAAATTCAGCGGACAATATTTTCATGATATTTGAAATTGGGAAATTCGGTATTTATTGGCGGTCGCAGCACAGTAGATAACCTGAATAAACCGGAAATAACAAATTTATATTGAAGTACGATCCGCCAAATACCTTTCCAATCGATCCATCCCTTCTTTAATATTTTCCAAGGAATTGGCATAGGAGAAGCGCAGGTAGCCTTCTCCATTGTGCCCAAAATCGATTCCTGGAGCCACGCCCACATGGACTTTTTCCAGGATGTCAAATGCCAGTTTATAGGAATCACCGGATATGTGCCTGGCATTGGCAAAGACATAAAACGCGCCGGTGGGCTCAACGGTGATGCCGAAACCAATTTCCTTTAACCGGCCGATCATGAAGCGTCGACGCTTGTTATAAATCCTCTTCATCCCGGCCACATCCTCCCCGGCTTCCTTTAAGGCGGCAATCCCCGCTTGTTGAACCATGGCATTGGCGGATATGAAAAAATTTTGCTGCAGCTTTTGCATGGGCCGGATAAAGGGTTTTGGTGCAATCACGTAACCCAGCCGCAGCCCGGTCATGGCAAATGCTTTTGAAAATCCGTTCACCACAAAGGCATGATCGGTAAACTCCAATATCGAATGCTCTTTTCCCTCGTAAACCAGTCCATGGTATATTTCATCGGATACGATATACGGGGCCTTTGGCATGTTCGCCAGAGCCGCAATAGCTTTCATACGGCTTTGCGACAGAAGGTTGCCGGTGGGATTGGATGGCGAGTTAATAAAAATAGCTTTGGTTTTGGCGGTAATTTTTTCTTTGATGGACTCAGGCCGGTATTGAAAACCATCTTCTTCATAAACTCGAATCGTGACCGGTTGCCCCTCGACAAATTTGATAAAATTAGGATAGCACGCATAGTGGGGATCGGAAATTATCACCTGGTCGTCTTTTTCAAGCAAAGCGGAAAACACCAGAAAAATGGCCGGAGAGGAACCGGAAGTGACAATCACCTGATCCGGGTCGATGGTAACACCATAGGTTGTCAGATAATGTTCACAAATGGCGTCACGCAGCTCAAATAAGCCCAGGCTGTGGGTGTAATGGGTATGACCACCTTCCAGCGCTTTGCATGCCGCTTCTTTAACGCAGGTCGGCGTATCGAAATCCGGCTCCCCCACCTCCAGATGAATGATATGAATGCCTTCACGTTCCATTTCATTGGCCCGCTCCAAGACATCCATGACGATGAAAGAAGTCATCTCTGCGGTGCGTTTGGAGATCATGATATCCGCTTCAAATTTGGGTGTTTGAAAATGAGAATCATGCGAAATAAATCCAAAATGAGGTAATATTTCAGCCACCAAGGCACCAAGCCACAAAGGTTATATTTTCTTTGCGCCTTCGTGTCTTGGCGGCTGAACTTTTAAGCGTCGATTGAGGTGGTTCAGATTGATAAATGCGAGTGAGTTCCATGCGAAATCGGTCAACTTCATCCATCGCGGCTGAAAGCCGCTCCCACAAATATGAATCACAGATGTTTCAAGAATTTGCAACCTCTCCCTCGAACCCCGCGACCCGCAACCCACAACTCATAACACGCAACTCGCAACCCGCAACTCGCAAACCGTAACCCGCAACTCGCAACCCGCAACTCGCAACACGCAACCCGTAACCCGCAACTCGCAACCCACAAACCGTAACCCTAAACCACCTTATTCAATGGATATTCAATAATCCCTTCCGCCCCGTGTTCCAGTAGTTTCGGAATCAGTTCTCTGACCGTGTCCGAAGCGACTACGATTTCCACCGAAAACCATTTTGATTGGTAAAGGGAGGCAACGGTGGGTGCGTTCAGGCTTGGCAGCATGCCGATTACATCTTCCATGAGCTCCCCGGGAACATTCATTTTAAGTCCTACCATCTTTTGGCCCAACAGAGCACCTTTCAGCAAGAGGGCAATCTGCTCGATTTTTTTCCTTTTTTGCGGATTTTTCCAAGATTCGTGGTTTACGATCAGCTGGGTGTTGGTTTGCATCAATTCATGAATAATACGCAGCCCATGAGCTTTTATGGTGCTTTCTGTTTCCGTTACCTCCACAATGGCATCGGCAAGCCCGGATACCACCTTGGCCTCCGTCGCTCCCCAGGAAAATTCGACGATCACCTCTATATTGCGTTCAGCAAAATATCGTGTTGTAAACTCAGTGAGTTCTGTTGCTATCTTTTTACCGGCCAGATCCTCCAGTCGCTTTACAGGAGAGTCGTAGGGGACCGCCACCACCCAGCGAGCCGACCGGGAACTCACTTTAGAATAGACAAGGTCGGCAACGACATGCACATCCGAGCTGTTTTCCGCAATCCAGTCCTTTCCTGTAAGGCCCGCATCCAGGGTGCCGTTTTGAACATAGTGAGACATTTCCTGGGCCCTGCATATGGCGCACTCGATGGACTCATCATCAATTTCCGGGAAGTAACTTCTTCCATTCACATTGATATGCCAGCCGGAACGCTTAAACAAGGCGATGGTGGCGTTTTGAAGGCTTCCTTTGGGAATTCCGATTTTCAGTCGCGTATTCACTTGTCATATACCTTTCTGGGGTCGAATATCGGTTCCTCCGTAATCCGGATGGACCCGTCTTCGACCTTTTTATAAAAACAGCTCCGATGCCCGGTATGACATGCTGCTCCTCCCAGCTGTTCGACTTTTAAGAGCACCGTGTCATCATCGCAGTCTATCCGAATTTCTTTGATTAGCTGCATATTGCCGGAAGTTTCTCCTTTGACCCAAAGGGTTTGCCGGCTGCGGCTGTAGTATGTGGCTTTGCCGGAGGACAGCGAGGCCTTAAAGGCATCCAGATTCATATAGGCCAGCATTAATATCTCACCGCTTTGGTAATCCTGAACGATTGCGGGAACGAGCCCACCTGTTTTACTAAAATCGAGTTTGATCATTGCTAAATATGATATTGAATTTATCGGTTAAAAGCGCTATTATTAGTTTTAAATAATTAACAAGCCCGGCTGGGGGATTTTAAACCTTATTGATTACCTGTTCCGGTAAATAATGTCAAATTCTTTTTTTGGAAAATCCAGTGAAGTTATGCCACAATCTCGGTATTTATTGCGCAACCTCAACCTGCTTGCTTATAAACCTTTTCGTGGTAACTTGATGGTGAATCGACTCATCTCCAAGGCTTGTTCCGGGCACCTTTCAACCACTCACTGCTGCGCAAAATAATTCCAGTATGATGAAAAGACGATCACGCTATTTAGGGATACCGATACATGTCTAAAGAAAAAAGTAGATCAGACATTCGTAAAAATCGTGTACGGCGAAAAAAAAGGGGCTTTTTTAAAACGCTTGTTTTATGGTCTTTTTTACTGGCAATTATTTTCGTCATTTGCGGCGCAGCCGCCGGCGTGGCAGTCTATTATACCATCAGTATAGATCTGCCCAAAATAACCTCGCTGTCCGATTATCATCCTTCGATTATTACAACTGTCTACGCCGATGACAATCGTAAAATCGCCGAATTTTTTAAAGAACGTCGTATTGTCATACCGCTGTCGCAAATGCCGGCGATGCTGGTCGATGCTTTCGTGGCGGCCGAAGATGCAAGGTTTTATAAACACCAGGGTATCGATTTTATAAGTATTATCAGAGCTTTTTTTAAAAACCTCGAAGCCGGTACCATCGTACAGGGTGGCAGTACTATTACCCAGCAGGTTACCAAATCGTTTCTTTTAACCCCGGAGAGAAGTTATAAACGCAAATTGAGAGAGGCCATCCTGGCCTATCGTATCGATAAAGCCATTTCCAAAGAGGATGTTCTTTATCTCTATCTGAACCAGATTTATCTGGGTCACGGGGCTTATGGCGTGCAGGCGGCTTCCGAGAATTATTTTGGCAAATCCGTCAAAGATTTAAATCTTGCCGAATGTTCCATGCTGGCGGGATTGCCCCAGGCGCCCAGTAAATATTCGCCATTCAGACACCCCGAACGCGCCAAACAGCGTCAGATATATGTTTTAAACCGGATGGTTGAGGAAGGCTACATCGACAACATCCAGGCAACGGAAGCCATCAATACCCAACT
>CALZJV010000033.1 GCA_945787595.1 uncultured Desulfobacterales bacterium
TTTTAAGCGTTTCCAGGCTTCAAGAGTTTTGCCGGGTGTTTCCGACAGCCGGAAAAGAAACGTCGTGTATATGCTGGAACCGCTGGGGTAAATATGCGATAGATGAGAAAAAACATGGATTCGCTCATGGTCGGGTGTTATGGTCTCATGGAGTGATTCTTCAATTGCTTTCATGGTAAGCGTCACTTTATCCCAGGTGATGGCTGTTTCCAGGGTGTCCACCGCATAGCCCAGATCCCAGAGCGTGTTTCGCAAATAGGCGGATCGGAAACGGTTTTTTTTCCAGGCATCACCCATGGGCTTCCCAACGCGTATACCTTTATACCGTCGAATGATTGAAAATGTCGCCCGTCGGGCCGCAGCCGTCAATCGACGGGGACCGGCAAAGCCCACCAGGCACATGCAAGCGTTTGTTTCGGATAAGCCACGAAAATGAAGATATCGGGACAGAAGTGCGGTTTTTCGCTCATTGCCGGCCAACGCCAAATTCGTCATTGTTTCGGCAGGATTGCTCAGCCGCATCATCGAAAATGGAATATCCGTTCCGGCTATGGTTTGTACGGCATGGATAGCCCGCTCCCATGACGGAAAGAAGACCCCGTAAACATCGTCTTTTTCAGGTAACGCGACAATCTTGACGACAACCTTGGTCAAGACCCCCATTCTGCCTTCCGATCCAAGCAAAATCTGGCGCAGGTCAGGACCGGCGGCAGATGCAGGAAATGGTTGAAAATGCATGGACCCCCGAGGTGTTAAGACAGTCCCTCCCGCAAAAAGCTGCTCGATTCTACCGTAGTACTTGGATTGCTGTCCACTGGATCGCGTGACCACCCATCCGCCCAGGGAAGAATATTCAAAAGATTGGGGATAATGTCCCAGGGTAAACCCCCTGGCGTTAAGTTGGTGCTCAAGCTGGGGTCCACGAATTCCGGCCTCAAAGGTTGCCAGCCGACTGGCGCTGTCCAAGTCCACCAGACGATTGAAGCGTTCCAGAGACAAACTGAGCACCGGCCTACCGGCTTGCGGCACCTCGAGGTGGCCGACCACGCTGGTCCCGCCCCCAAATGGAATAACGACCATATTATTGCTGAGGGCGAAACTCAACAGATCCTGAATTTCTTCCACTGTATTCGGAAGGGCGACACCATCCGGAAATCGCTGCATCGTTCCAGCGCGTAGCCCTATCCAGTCAGGAAGGCTCTGACCATGGGCATGGTCAAGGCGCAACTTCGGATCAAAAGAAATCAAAGGGTGCGGGGCCAGACGTGATTTCGGTATTCGTTCAATAAACTTTTCAAGGGGATAATCCGGCCGGGCCCGTCCTTCGCCGATCAGATCCTGCAAAATCCTCAGACCCCGGGTCGACAGATGCAAATGTATATTTTCGTCACCCCAGCCGTTCCAGCGTTGCATGGGTTTCACCTCATCTTTTTTCACTGAAACTGATCGGTTCCCGGTTCAGGGTTCAAGGTTCAAGGGTTGCAGCCGATAGACATTGCTCACAATATTGATCAAAATCCGGAATATCTAACCTAACTCATAGGGTGAAACAGCTTCCTAACCACGATTGAGACAGGATCCCTTTGGTACGAGCTGTTTGCGGTTTTTCAACCCGGAACGTTGAACCCTGAACCGCGCAACTCGGGCTTTACTTCTTGCCAGATCAAAATACTCTGTTGCATGGCCTTTTTTACAACGTCCTCAACCGTGTTCGTACTATTCTCGATGGCCCGGGTAAGCTCACTGTAAAATGTGCGGGAAGCCTGGCGTGCCGTGTTTAACTTGAAATACAGCTTGGCCATGTTGGCAAAGATCTGGGCGAAGTCGTTGAGGATTAGAGAAAATACCGGATTTTGCGAATTTCTGGCCATGAGCATTTGTAACCTCCAATCGAAGTCTGAAAAATCCTTTGCATCCTCAGCCAGATCTCGGGCTTCAGCCAGACAGTCGAGCAAAATTTCCGGCTGAAATCGGGCGGCCCGCCCGGCAACGGAAGGCAGCATGGTCAGGCGAACCTCGAGCAGATGAGTTATAAAGCCATTGGGTAAATAATCGCTGTATTTTGATAGGGTGCCCAGCAAACGCAAGCCGCCTTCCTGCCAGTAATCATTGACCACTGTGGGTTTGCCGTGATGTATGGTTATCCACCCTTCTGCGGCAAGACGCTGTAGTGTTTCCCGCAGTGTCGGCCGGGTGACGCCCATTTGCTGCGCCAGGCTTCTTTCATTCGGCAGGGTCGTACCGCACGAATAGGTTCCATCCAGTATTGCGGTGACCAGATTTTTTTCGACATATTGCGTCGGCCGTAAAAGCTGATCCGATTTCAGTTTCCACATAAACTCTTAATTCTCCTTTTTAGCTCTACTGGCTAGAGGTCATACCAGTTATTGATAAAAAGGTCAAATGGAATTGAAATATTAGTAACGGTTCACAGGTTCAGCCCGCCCTGGCCTCCCCTCCGGCCTGTAAGTCTATGGAAGCCTACGAGCCGGAGGCAAGGGCGGGCTTGAACCCCGAACCTTTGAACCTGTCAACACCTAAAATATTTTAAGGAATTTTAACTCTTTACAACGAATAAAGCATGATTAGTTTTTAATCTAAATATTTAATCATTTGGAGATAGCGAAAATATCCCACTACAATTTATTAGCTAGAAAATGCACCAAAACAATCCATAAGGGCCTTTGTTTTTTTCGAGATTGTGCTCGGGAAAAGTGGCCCTGCGGGCCGTCAAGCATGCTGAAAATTGAATATCGCAAATTATTACTAAAGCGACACTCTAGTACGTCTGGATTATCTACCTTTGTGGGAGCGGCTTCCAGCCGCGATAAACGACGGCAGCATAGATTCACTGCGACATGTTGTCAGATAAAACCCGATTAGGGCATAAAGAGTTGCTATGAAGGATCTGTTGACGCTGGTAATTGCCTCAGGCAATCCCGGAAAATCTGCCGAAATTAGAGACTTGCTGACCGATTATCCCATTTGTATAAAAAATTTGGATGATTTCGGCCCGATCCCTTCCGTGGTAGAAGACGGTGAGACATTTGATGAAAATGCATATAAAAAAGCCAGCTTTGTCTCACGGGTATTGGGCCTGCCGGCTCTGGCGGATGATTCCGGGCTTGTGGTAGAAGCGCTTGACGGGGCACCGGGAATTTATTCGGCCCGCTATGCCGGCAAGAATGCCAGCGACATTCAGCGATGTTCCAAACTGCTGGCCGAGATGAAAGGCAAAACCAACCGACAGGCGGCCTTTGAATGTGTTATTTCGATAGCTGTTCCCACCGGGGCGGCCCTGACTTACGAAGCCCGCTGCGAAGGTTTACTTTTAGAAACGCCGGCCGGAGAAAACGGGTTTGGCTACGATCCGGTTTTCTTTTATCCACCATTGAAAAAGACATTTGCCGAACTGACGCGGGAGCAAAAGAGCCGGGTAAGCCACCGAGGCAAGGCGTTAGGGCAACTCAAAGACGAATTTGACAAGGTTTCAATCTGGATCCGGCAACACATGCCGCGCCAGGAAAAATTCAGTTGCCAGGAGGAGGGCTAAAATGATTACAGAATTGGTTAAAGAAAACAGAAGTTGCCGACGATTTTACGAGGACCACACAGTAGAGACTGAGACCCTCAAGGAGTTTGTAAATCTGGCCCGCATGTCCGCTTCCGGAGCTAACCTGCAACCGTTGAAGTATCTACTTTCGTGCGATCCCCAAAAAAATGCTGAAATATTTTCCTGTCTGGCATGGGCCGGATATTTGAAGGAATGGTCCGGACCCGCAGAAGGTGAACGCCCCGCGGCTTACATTGTGGTTCTCGGAGACACAAGCATTAGTGAAAGTGCCGGATGCGATCATGGTATTGCCGCTCAAACGATACTACTGGGTGCCAGGGAAAAGGGGCTGGCCGGTTGCATGCTCGGCTCAATCGATCGCAATGCGCTAAGGAATCGTTTAAATATTGCCTCGCAGTTTAAGATTCTTCTTGTCCTTGCCATTGGCAAACCCAGGGAGCAGGTTGTCATGGAAACCATCGGTCCGGACAACAGCATCCGGTACTGGCGAGACAATGAAGGTGTTCACCATGTTCCCAAACGAAAATTGGAGGATATTATCGTCGCGGAATATGGATCATAACCCGGATAATATTTTGACCCCGGTCATTTAAAGTGATACCTTAAAAGCATAGTTAAATTTTCAGCCACTAAGATACGATGGCACAAAAAAAGGGAGCAACTGAAATGGGACCGAAAAAAGACGTCATTGACATTGTAACTGAATTGGGTGGAATTAAGACAAATGAATCCGCTCAAAAATTGATTGAAGAAAGGCTTGATGCAACCAACCTTTCTAAACTCAGCCTGATAAAGAATGAGTCGGTTTTACGTAAAATTGCCAACGCCATCGTGCTTTGCGATCCGGACAGCGTGTTTATCAATACGGCTTCCGCTGAAGACAGGCAGTTTATCAGAGACCTTTCCATCGAAAAAGGGGAGGAATCGAAGCTGCCCATGGAGAACCATACCATCCACTATGACCTCAAAGACGAACAGGGGCGGATAATCGATCGCACGTTTTATATTCACAATGAGGGAGAAGAGGTCAATTCTCTGGCCAAACTGAAGGACCGCAGCGATGCTTTCAAAGATATCCAGGATAAAATGACGGGCATCATGCGGGGCAAAACCATGATGATCGGTTTTTATTTGCGCGGGCCGGTGGGGGCACCGGCCTCCAATCCGGCAGTTGAAATATCCAGCTCAACCTATGTTCATCATAGTGCCGACATTTTATACCGTAATGTATATTCGGATTTTGATCAGGAAGTCGAAAAATTAGGACATTTCTACACCAATATACACAGCGAAGGATTGAACCGCCCCGAAGATTTACCCAATGCCAGAGTATTTATGGATCGCAGCCATCTGACCACCTACAGTTTTAACTGCACCTATGCCGGCAATACGCTCTTGATGAAAAAAGGAAATCATCGTTTCTCTGTCGACCGCTCCGTTTATGAGAAAAGGGAAGAGCAGGTGGCCGAGCACATGTTTATCACCGGCATAGAAGGACCCGGCAAACGGGTGACCTGGATGATCGGCGCGGCACCGAGCGGTTGCGGCAAGACCACCTCCGCCATGGCCGGCGATCATTTTGTAGGAGATGACTTGGCCCAGGCCTGGATCGCCGAAGACGGATCTGTTCGATCCATCAATCCGGAAGCCGGTATTTTCGGAATCGTGGAAGATGTCAACTGGGAAGGTGATCCGATCCTGATGGAATGCCTGCGCAATCCCGGCACCGAAGTCATATGGTCTAATGTTCTGATAGACGAAAACGGTGTGCCGCAGTGGGTAGGCAACGGTGAGGAACCGCCGCCGCAGAAAGGAAAAAATTTTCAAGGACTTTGGGAACAGGGCAAAGTAGATGAAAATGGTAAAGAGATCCCCATGTCCCATCCCAATTCGCGCTGCACCCTGTCCAACCAAGCGCTGGGCAATTACTCCGACATGAATGAAGCTTCCAGTGGTGTTGAAACACGCATCGTTACTTACAGCGGCCGTGACAGTGACACGATGCCACCGGTTTGGGTAGCAAAAGATTCCGATCGTGGGGTCGTCATCGGCGCCAGCATTGTGTCCGCCGCTACGGCTACGGAAGTCGGCGCTACCGGGGTGCGGCGTCAACCGTGGGCCAATGCCCCCTTTATTCCCGGTTCCTTGGGAGATTATATGGAAGCACAGTTCCAGTTTTTTGGCAGTGATAAAATCGCAGCGGATAAGCGACCTATTCTGGCCGGATTAAATTACTTCTTAACCCATGAAGCCAGAGGCGGAACTTCCCAAAAACTGCTCGGTGAGAAACGGGATGTCAAAGCCTGGATGGCCTGGCTGGAAAGACGCGCCCATGGAGAAGTCGAGGCGATTGACACGCCCATCGGTTATTTGCCGAAGTATGAGGACCTGAAGAATTTGTTTAAGACCAAAATCGACAAAGAATATCCCGCAGACCTTTATGATAAGCAATTTTCGCTTTATATCGACAATATCCTTGCCAGAATAGACCTGCAGATTGAAGCCTATGGCAAAGAAAAGAATATTCCGCAAAATCTGTTCGATATTTATAAAGAACAACGACAGGAGCTTGTGGCGCTAAAAGATAAATATGGTGCGATTGTCACTCCGAAGCAGCTGGAAGCGGCGAATGCTTGAAAAGCCATAAAGCTGGGAAGCTCTGAGGATAGGAAGCCGGGAAGGTATGAGGATAGGAAGCTGGGAAGCTGTGAGGCTAGGAAGCTGGGAAGTCTAAAGCATTATCGCTTTGCGGCCTTCTGCTGCGAACTGCCAGCTATTAACTGGTAGTTTAGGGCCATAGCCTCCAAGCTTTCGAGCCTGCCAGCATTTCCGATTGTACTTCTTTGAATAAGTAGAAGTAGAAAAACGATATTCCCTTCAATCACCCCCACGACCATGTGAGGATTGTTTGCCGTCTGAATTCCGTAAAATCTTTATTCAAGTGATTTTAAGCCGCCGTATGCTGGTTGCCCTGATCATGGGCTATGTGGCCGGTTTGCCATTGGAGCTGACCAGTTTTGTGCTGAAGACATGGTTGGCCGAAGATGGTGTCGACCTGACGACCATCGGCCTGTTTGCGTTTGTGGGCTTGCCCTACACGCTCAAATTTATCGGCGCACCGGTGCTTGATCGCTTTGCCATACCGCTCTTTGGTCGCCGCCGCGGTTGGTTGCTCATATTTCAAACCGGGCTCATGATCTCAGTGTTCAGCTTGGGCATCACCAACCCCGGCCAGAATCCGACCATGGTTGCCTGTTTCGCTTTGTTGGTCGCCTTTTTTAGCGCTTCTCAGGACACGGTTATTGACGCCTATCGCCGCGAGGATCTGGCGGATGAAGAACTTGGTTTAGGATCATCCCTTTATGTGAGTGGCTATCGGGTGGGCATGCTCCTGGCAACCGGTGGTGGTCTAATCTTGGCTGACCACATGCCGTTTTCGATGGTTTACGCTATCATGGCCGCTTGTCTGTTGCCAGGCCTGATCACCACGCTGATGACACCTGAACCAGCGATTCCATTTGGTACTCCACGAAGCATGCGAGAAGCCGTAATGGAACCGTTTGCCGAATATTTTCAACGGCCCAACGCTTTGTGGATATTAGCTTTCATCCTGCTTTATAAAATCGGGGATACTATGGCCGGTTCAATGACGGCACCATTTTACGTCTACCTAAAGTACACCAAAACCGAGGTCGGCACGGTGGTAAAACTCTTTGGGTTTTGGGCTATAATGGGGGGCAGCCTCCTGGGTGGTATCGTTATGCTCCGGATCGGAATTAGCCGGAGTCTTTGGATCTTTGGCGTCTTACAAGCTGTATCGACGGCCGGCTTTGCCGTTTTATCCCTAATCGGTCATCAGGTATCTGCCTTAGCCGCAGTCATAGCGTTTGAAAACTTAAGTGCCGGAATGGGAACTGCCGCCTATGCGGGCTTTATGGCAAGCATTACCAACAAAAAGTTCACGGCCACCCAATACGCCCTTTTAACCAGTTTGATGGGAGTGCCCCGTGTCTTCGCATCAGCCGGTGCCGGTTATTTAGCCGAAGCCGAAAATATGGGATGGACCGGCTTCTTCATCTTTTGCACCTTGATTGCCATCCCCGGCATGCTGCTTTTGCTGAAAATTGCTCCCTGGAATTCAAAAACCGCAGTTGTAGTACCCGATACTAGTTAACTTTGTAAATTTTGGCATCTTTCATTAAAACCTAAAGCTAGTTTACATTTTTTATAGTTACATTTTGTATATCATCTTTGTTTGAAAGAATTAATTTCACCACGAAAAGCACGAAAGACACGAACAAATACAAATTTTATACTACGAATATTTCGGGTGTTTCGTGTATTTCGTGGTTAAAAAAGTAAAACAGATAGACATGAACGAAGATACTGTTGATAAAAAAGCCTTGGAGCGCTTCGAAAAACTGCGGCAGAAACGGCTGCAAATCCTGGCGTTGCCTCCAAAAAAGGCAATGAACACCATAATGGAAGATCCCCAGCCTGCCGCCCTGGTGCATTCGTTTCCCGAACAGGATTTCTATTTTTTGATCCATGACATCGGCGCTGAAGATTCGCTGCCCCTGCTGACCCTGGCATCAAACAGGCAGTGGGAGCATATCGTCGATCTGGAGATCTGGCGCAAAGATCAAATCGATGTTGGATCCGTATCGCGCTGGCTAAGCTTATTGCTTGAAGCCGACCCTAAACGCTTTACCCGCTGGTTTCTGGAAGAAAAATTAGAATTTATTGAATTTTACCTGTTTAAAAGCATTGAAGTCAGGGTGAAAGAGCACGATCAGGATCCCTCCGATTTCGGCAAGGGTTTTGTCACACTTGACAATGTCTATTATTTTCGAATCGTGGAGCAACCGGTTGCAAACGATCAGGGCGATTTTACCGAAGAGCAGCGTAAAAAATTCATTTCGCAGCTCTGCGAGCATCTGGCGAACTATGACCACAAACTGTATCAGAGTGTTCTGATAGAAGCCACTCACCTAATCCCGGCTGAAACTGAAGAAGACTGTTATCACCGGCGCAATGTGCGTCTGGCTGAAAAGGGATTTCTGCCCTTTGACGAGGCTATCGGCGTTTATCAGCCGATCAACCCGCGGGATCTTACAAAACAGAGCCCCAAGTTAATTTCGCGTTCCGCAGATCGGCCATCACTGCTGCCGGTGTCCCAATACCCCATCCGGATGCTGAAAGAAGACAATCACCTCACCCGTGCCCTGACTGCCATTGAACCCCGGGACGTACTGACCCAAATTCAGGCGGAGTTTGCCAATCTGTGCAACCAGATCATTGTTGCCGATCATAAAACGATTCGCGAGCGGGAAGAACTGCGTGAGATTGTCAAGAAAACCTGCGGCTATATCAGCATCGGCCTGGAACGATTGGCGCAGGATAAATCGGGGATTGATCCCCATAAATCTGCTGCATTGATTACCAGATACCCCCTATCACAAATTTTCAAAGTCGGATTCGGCGGCGCGTTGAACCTGAAATGGCGGGCCGAGAAATGGCTCTCCCAATGCTGGTTTGCCCGCAACGAATTGCGGCTGACCTTCTGGGGCGAACAATGGCTGGGGGTGCTTGGCGGGCTGCTGCTCAAAAAGCCTCTGTTTTATGATAATTACAAAACCGGGGTTCTTTACCGGGAATTTACCTCTCTGGAGGATATCGAGGCCATGGAAGATATCTTCAACCAGGTAAAAGCCGTAGATGACCTGCTGTCTTTAATGCCCATCGATCTTGAGCGACCTTCATCTTACGGATTTTTGACCTACAAAAACCTGATCCTGACCCGGTGGGCCGCTCACTATCTCAAATTTCAGGGAAATAAGCTGAAGCCTCTCGACCTGAAGACATTCAAACCTTTCATTGAAAATCTGCTGCCCGGACATCCGGATTCCGGTATCGGAAAATCACGAAAAATACCCCCGGTGATGAAAAGCCGATTTTTAAACTGGCTGGCAGAAAACACCGGCCTGAGGGATTTTGAGATAACCGAACGGCTCGGCGGAGTCCTGGAAAATCTTTTTGAAGAGATCGAAAGCGAATTGGGCAACGTGGCCGTTGAAGACCTTGAACCTCGATATGTACACCTGTTTTTGCTGGCAGAAAAGAAAAAATAGGCAAATAGTCCCTAGAAAAATCAGAATTGGGACAAATATCCCTTGATTTATCAAAATATTTCCTATAATAATTCAAGGCGGCTATAATAGTTTGTATCGATAGTAGTTGCTGAATTTTATTCATCGTCCCCATTCCCATCAATCTATTACTGGAGGTCGGAAATGATCAAATTTAAATCAACGCTGAATTTTGTGATTGTGTTCTCTGCGCTTTTTGGACTGGTATTTGTCATTGGATGCGGAACCTCGGCAGAAAAGCAGGCGATGTCAGATTATTTAAAGCTGTACAACGACTCTGTCAATGAATACTCTGCAGCAGACGATAGCAAGAGAGCCGGGCTGAAAGAAAAATTAGATACTTTGAAAGGCAAATGGTGGGAAATTAAAATTGAAATGGATGGCCAGGTCACTCCTCAGGCTTTAGATGAACTTGAAAAAGAATTCGAAAAAATTACGAAAAAATATGTCTCATTGACTAGTTAATCAAAGAATTTAGCACTTTCCGTCACCTGTCTGTGGCCGGCAGCAAATTATGCGGTTCTCATCAAACCCCTTTCTTAACTGATGGAAACAATAGTGCATTGGTGTGCGGCAAAAACTTTGCGGCACTGAAGCGGTTCATGAATTCCTGGTTGACGTTTAGCTCCAGGTAGGTGATGCGGTCGCGAATTTCGTCGATTTCTTTCAGAAAATCAACCGAAGTGAGCGCCAGAGCTGCACCCTCAAGAGAACTGTTTCCCAGCGGTTTGTATCTGCCCAGGGGGAGGTCCGGCAGCATACCGATAGCGATGGCCGCGCGTGGATTAATGAAGGAGCCGAAGGTTCCGCCAACAAAAAATGAGCTTAAATCTTTCAGCGTTATACCGACTGAAGTGGTAATCGTCTCTAAAATCGTATACATGGCAGCTTTGGATCGAATGAGGCTGTCAAGATCCGCCTGGCTGATGGTCAGTTCCGATCCGGTGGCCGACTTATCGGCCGGGACAACCACCAGGTGCGCAAGGCCGTCAATTTGTTTGAGATGTTTGCCGCACGCAACAGGAACAAATTTGCCGCGAATGTCGATCATCTCCGACAGAAAAAGCGCAGCGGCCAATTCGATGATCCCGGAACCGCAGATACCTTTAGGGGACTCCCCCTCTATCGTATGAAGGTCGAACTCATGCGTATCCGGATCGATCGCAATCCGATCCACCACACCCGGTCCCGCCAGCATGCCCATTTTCGTCATCCCGCCTTCCAGGGCCGGGCCGGCGGCTCCGGCACAGGCGATCAGCCAGTTTTCGTTACCCACAACAACCTCGGCGTTTGTTCCCACATCAACCAAAATAGCCTTATCCGACAGCCTGTGAAGACCGGCATAGAAAATGCCGGCAATCAGATCCCCACCAAAATAGCTACCGACATTCGGAAAAATGAATACCCTGGCTCCGGCGTTCACCTGAATGCCAAGTTCTGCGGCCTTTAAAATTCCGGGTTGGTTGATCACCGGTATATAAGGCTCGCGAATGATCCAGCGGGGATCTATCCCCATAAACAGATGGGTCATGGCCGTGTTTCCAGCCACCGTGATGGTATAGATGTCCCGTGGTTCAAGCCGGCATGAGCGGCACAGATCTTGAACAGTTTGGTTCAATCCCTTAATAATAAGCTCATTAAGGCGTTTCAACCCGCCGGAGGTCTCTGCAAAATGAATGCGAACCAGAATATCCGGCCCGACAGCCAACTGGGGGTTGTCAAATCCGGACTGGCCCAATATGCGGCCATCGGACAGGTCCAAAAGTCGCAAAACAACTTTGGTGGTGCCCAGATCGACTGCCAGACCGGCAAACGGGCGGGGATCATCGACCCCAGTGATTCCGGTCACCAACCAGCGGTGTCGGTCTTTATAAAGAATGCAGCGTACGTTATATTCCCATTTCCGCAGGAGATCCGGCAGCTTTTTTAGCAAACCAAGGTCAAGATGAACGGCATCGGTTTGAAGGCCGGTTTTTAAAGCTGAAATAAGACGGTCGGTGTCTGCAGTGTTGTCCTGTAGCGTTGGTTTTGCAAGCGTGACCGTGCGAACCCAGGGAGAATTTGTTTTGTTCATTAATTTTTTTAACTTGTGAATTTCGTAACAGGTCAGCCACTAAGGCACTAAATCACAAAGATTGTAATTTTAATTGAGAAAATGAGCTAAAATTTAAAATGAACTAAAATTGTGGTATTCTGTCAATTTTTTAAAAACAGATAGAGCGTAGCGTTTCCTTAATTTTAGACATTTTAGGCAATTTAGCTCACTTTAGGCATTTGTTTATTCCGCTATATCAGCCTGCTATAACAAGGGGCTGAAGCAAAGATAAATATGACAAAGCAGAATTAGACTAATCCATCGCTTCCATAATTTGATTCATCACCTCTCCGGCTTTACCCATGATCAGGTAGTCGCTGATTTCATGGGTTAACGGGGTTCTTTCCGGGTTGATCTCGACGATTTTAGCGCCGTTATCTTTGGCGATGACCGGAATCATGGCTGCTGGTTGAGCCCCGGCGGAGGCGCCGACCACCAGCATCAGATCACAATCGGTGGCGGCCTGCCTAGAGCGCCACATCGCTTCGGCGGGGATCATTTCACCATAAAAGACGATATCCGGCCGCAGAATTCCGCCGCATGCACAGCGGGGCGGAATCTCGGAGATATCCACTTTGCGGGTTTCATATTTTTTGTTGCAGTCCATACACCTTTGCCAGGCAAAACTGCCGTGGAATTCAATCACATCGCTGTTGCCGGCCGCCTGGTGGAGTCCGTCGATATTTTGAGTGATAATGGTCTTTAATTTATCTCGTGCTTCCAGTTTGGCCAGCCCCTTGTGGCCGTCATTGGGTTTGGCCCGATCCAAAATTTCTTTAAATTCCTTGACAAGGATTCTCCAGACTTTTACGGGATCCCGCATGAACGCATCAATGGCGAATTCCATGGGATCATATCGTTCCCAGAGTCCCCCCTTTCCCCGGAAAGGCGGAATTCCGCTTTCTACAGAAATACCGGCGCCTGTCAATGCCGCCACATTCCCGGCAGCAGCCAGATCTTCCGCCGCTTTTTTTATGAGTTCATCCATGGGTACCTCGTATATGTTGAACCTAGGTTGAACGGTTCAAGGTTCAACGTTCTGGGTTGAAAAAACCCTAACAGCAAATATCAAAGGGATTCTGTCTTCATCGTGTTTATAAAGCCGTTTCACCCAATGATGAAGGAAATTCTGAATTGGGAAAATATCAATCAACTTTATACCCTTTACCTTCTACCACCGACCCTATACCTTACGCCTTGTGCCCTTTTTGCCCGCACCTCGTAACTATTATCAGAAGACAGAAAACAGAGGCCAGATGACAGATCGCACGGCTGGATCATTCCCGCAACCTGCAACCCGCAACTTTTTATCAGAGGACAGAAAGCAGAGGTCAGATGTTGGAAAACAGAGTTATTTTCTGTCACCTCCGCACTTCAATGTCTGTCATCTGTCTTCCGTCCTCTGTCATCTGCTCTAACCCGCAACCCGACCTTATATTTCAAACACCATGTCACTGGTCACCCCAACACACTCGAGCTTAAGTCCTTTTGCAGCAATCCGGCCCCGGCAATCTTTGACGATTTTTTCCATTTGCCGATCGGTACGTTCCTGGTTTAAATGAAACAGACCCAGTTTTTTCACGCCGGCTTTTTGGGCCATATCCAACACATCGGTGTACACGGAGTGCCCCCATTCGATAAACGTTTTATATTCCCGCGGGGTGTATTCGGCATCATGGATAAGAAGATCGGCGCCAGCGGCAAATTCAAGATAATCGTCGAAAGCCAAACCTCCGGGATGGATATAACCCAGCTCATTATCGGTTAAAAATACAAAACTTCGACCATTTTCAACGAACTTATACCCGCTACCGCCGTTTGGATGACTGAGTGCAATCGGCATGACGCTGACCGAACCGATTTCAAACTCCAGCGGGCATGCATCCGGATAAGATAGTTGCGCGGTGATATCTGAATATTTTACCGGGAAGTAGGGAGCCGCCATTAATTTGGACAGTATGATTTCCACAAATTTACTATGATACGGGCAGCGGTGCATATGAATGCGGGAGCTTTTGAAATGCAGCGGTTTGAAAAACGGAAAGCCCATTAAATGGTCCCAATGAGCATGGGTGAAAATAAAATGGAAATCACGGCCATTTTCCTCCGCCAGTTGGTTGCCCAATCTTCGAATGCCGGTACCGGCGTCAATAATTATAATATCGCCGCTTTTCGTCCGGATTTCCAAACAGGTTGTGTCTCCGCCGTATTTCAAATATTCTTTGCCTGATACCGGTATGGATCCTCTGGAGCCCCAGATTTTAATTATCATGTTTATCCTTTGATCCACCACGGACGGCTCATCCGCATGCGGCTTAGCATTTTACGAAATGATTAAATTACAAATTACAAAACACAAATATTCAATATTCAATTCCGGTTTATCCGGGTTGCTCCATCTTTCCGTAAAACGTATGCCAGATGCCTTCACGGGCCCACTGCTTCAAAATATTGACTGGATAGCGCGCAAGGCTGTCGGCAATATCTTTTGCTTCACTGCGCAAAAGACCTGAGAGAATGAATTTTTTTTTATCAAGAAATCCTTTGGCGTGAATCAAACGCCGCATGACATCATAATGGATGTTGGCAATTAAAAGATCCGCCGGATATGCGATAACATCTTCGGCTTTGGCCTGTACAATTACCACCCGATCTTCCAATTGGTTCAGTTGCACATTTCTTGCGGCGGTCCTTGCCGCCAATAAATTCAGATCAACCGCAACAACACGTTTACTTCCCAGTCGGGCGGCGGCCAGGGACAACAGGCCGGTTCCGGTTCCAAGATCCAGCACCGTTCTGATTTGTTTTGAACAAGCTGCTGTCTCGAGGGCTTCGAGACAGTCACGGGTAGTCGGATGGGTTCCCGTACCGAAGACCAGACCCGGATCCAGCAAGATTGTTGTTTTATCGTCGCCGGTCCGGCCTTGGCCGGACTCCCAGGCGGGCGTTATGCGGAATCGCCCATGCTCAAAAGTGCTGAAAACTTCTCCCAGCCATTGATCGTAAGACATCTCATAGCTGTCAACGTAACTCAATTGGCACTGGTGACACAAGAGGTCTTTGATTTGCCGGGAAGCCGGACTTGAGAAAAATAAAAAGGAATCATCATCTTCTTGCCAGGTGCCGATAAAGTTATCCTGGAACATCCCGCCGGCAGCCTTCAGACGTCCCTTAAGGTAGTAAATATAAAGATCCCGACCGGGACCGGTGCTGATCTTTCTCGGATTAATCGGGTGCCCCCGGATGTGGTTCATTTTTTGGCAACTGGTCAAGATACCATTCCATGGGGTCCAGCAGGGTAAATCCCATATTCTTCAGTTTTTTCTTCACCTGAGCGACATTCTGGGTCAAAAGGTAAATAAAAACGGCACGCTTATTTTCATCCCAATACCTGGCAACCAGCACACTGCCAAAGGAGATGTTTTCTTCGGTGATCAAATCCACAATTTTCTTCAGTTGACCGATTTTTTCTTCCACCAGAATACACAAAAGTGTACCGGGTTCTCCGATTCCCAGTACATTGATGAAAGCATCGAGTAGATCGCGAACCGAGATAATTCCCTTAAGTTTATGGTCGTCATCGACCACAGGCAGTGCACCGACTTTTGAATTCTGGATCAGCAGCAGCGCATCCTGAATCGTATAGGTCGGAGAAATCGATATGGGATCTTTTGTCATAATATCTTTGACTTTTAATTCAGAGACTTTTTCCTTTTCGCTGCTGTTTTCCATAAGAGATTTGTAAGGCAGGGCACTCCTGATATCCCGGTCCGTAATAATGCCGATGAGTCGCTGGTTTTTATCGATAATCGGAAGGTGGCGAATCTCGTTTTTCGCCAACAGTTCCTGGGCGTCAAAAATAGTTGCTTCTTGATCTACCGTGATGACCTTGCGGGTCATGGATCTGGAGACGAACATATTTTCCCCCTATCCCGGCTAAACCGGAAATGTGAAGTTTTCTTTGAAGGAGCTCTAAGCATTTAGCAAGATCTCCACGTGGTTCTTGGCTAGCTCCGGAAGCCGTTTTAATGAGTAGCCTCCTTCCAATATGGATATGACTCTTTCCTTTGAATAGAGCTTGCCCAATTCAACGATCTTTTGCATCATCCAGGAAAAACCTGCGGTGGATAATTGCATATCTGCCATTTCATCGTCTATGTGGGCATCGAAGCCGGCAGAGACAAGAATGACTTCCGGTTTGAATTCCTCAAAAGCCGGAAGCAGGTCTTTTTGGATCAGGCGTTTATACTCGTCGTCCCCTTGGCCCGGCAATACCGGCGAGTTTTTGGTGTAACCCTGCCCGAAATCTTTTCCGCTTTCAAATTCTCGACCGGTGCCGGGGTAAGCAAAAGAGGGATGTTCGTGGATGGAATAATAGAAAACCGTCGGGTCATTTTCGAAGATGTGCTGGGTCCCGTTGCCGTGATGAACATCGAAATCAACAATCCCCACGCGCTGGATGCTCCACTGGTTTTGCAGGTATCGGGCGGCTATGGCGACGTTGTTGAAGTAGCAGAATCCCATGGCATTGCTAATTTCAGCATGATGTCCCGGTGGTCTGACTGCACAGAAGGCGTTGTCTAGTTCGCCTTCCATCACTCGACCGACAACATCCAGTATACCGCCGACAGCAAGCAATGAGGTTTCATACGTGTCACAGCACATTTGGTTGTCGGGTGTGTCAAAAACATTTTTGCCGGAAAGACAGGCCGTTTCAAAACGTCGGATATAAGATCCGGCATGGACCAATTCGATCCATTTCATATCCGCCGGGCGGCCCTCTATTAAAATGAGGCTGGAAAGTAACCCGGCTTCCTTAATGCCCCGATAGATACAGGCAAGCCTGTCCGGAACCTCCGGATGATAGTGGCCGGTCTTGTGCAACTGATACCTTTCATCATATAAAAAGCCGGTTTTTTTCATAACGTCGCAACTCGCAGTCCTTCAACATAGCGCATAGAGCAAAGCGCAAAGTGCATAGCGCTGTTTAGGCGCTTAGTTGTGCTATATTTATAACATTTTTTCCTCAGTTTTTTTGGAATTACAACTGCCCAGAAAAAGTGTAGGATCCCAGAAATTTTTTTTGGTACAATCAGGATAAATCTATTCCGAAATGTAAACGCTATGCTCCATGCCCTATGCACCATGCCTCTAGGCCAAGATTTTATCAAAGATTGTAAAAGCGGCCTGAACAGACGGGCAGTCTTCCGGCATTTCGACAGTGGGACGTCCGTTAAAGTCGAAATCATATACGGTCCGGTCTTCGGGTACCGTGCCGGCCAGTTCGAGCCCGCCCGCTTCGACCATCTTCAACGCCTGGTCGGAAGGTGCTTCTTTAATCTGATTGATCACCGCATAGCTTTTGCCGACACCAATGTTTAGCCGTTTGGCGAGATCGTCAATCCTAATGGCGGCCTGAAGTCCGCGTCGGGAAGAATCTGAAACGATCAAAAGAATATCCACGTTTTTCGTGGTTAATCGGCTGATATGTTCCATGCCGGCCTCGTTGTCCATGACGATAAATGGATAATTGCCGGCCAGCCGATCCATAAAACCGGCCAGCAGCGTATTGGCGGCACAGTAGCAACCGGCTCCCTCGGGCTGTCCCATAACGACCAGATCATATCCAGGTGCTTCCACCATGGCCTCTTCCAGCTTCATTTCCATAAATATGTCTTTGGTCATGCCGCCGGGGACGATGCCTTTCTTCATTTCTTCCCGGGCGTTGCCAAGGGTGTCTTTGATTTCAAGGCCGAGAACTTCATTTAAATTCGCATTGCAATCGGCATCAACTGCTAAAATCGGTGTTTTGTTTGCCTTTACCAGGTATTTTATAAGCAGACCGGCCATGGTGGTTTTCCCGCTGCCACCCTTGCCAGCCAGAGCGATCGTGTATGGCATCGTTATCATTTCCTTTTTTATTAGAGTCTTAATGGTTAATTCTTTAATATACTAATTTGGATCCTGCCTGTCCAGTCCACAATAATTCTAAATTATTAGGTCAGTTTCAGCCAACAGTCAAGTTCCTTTTGATTGCCGACCTCAACGCGCTTAAAACTACCAGCGTTTTATCGCAATTTTCAGGTTTTCAATTTCGGTTTTGAAACCCCTTGCATTGGTCCAAGTCATGTGTTAATCCCAACATAAAATTGGCAGCTGTATACAATAATTTTTGGAGGAATAAGAATGGATTTTGAACTCACTAAATCGCAAAAAGAAATTCTGAAAGCTGCAAAGGAATTTGCTAAAGGCGAATTTGACAAGGAGCTTGCCCTTGAACTGGACAGAAAGCATGAGTTTCCGACGAAAATCTGGAAGAAAGCCGCGAACCTCGGATTTATTGGCATCCATTACCCGGAAGAATATTCCGGCCAGGGGCTTGGTGTTTTGGAAAACATCATTATTGCCGATGCCTTTTGCGCCCAGGACTCCGGCATCGGGAGCGCCGTTGTCCTTTCCAGCTTTGCCTCTGAATGTGTATTGCGATTTGGCAGTGAGGAGTTAAAGCAAAAATTTCTACCCGCGGTTGCCGAGGGTGAAATGCTCTCGGCCGGATCGTTTACCGAACCGGGACATGGTTCGGACATCACGTCGTTGGATACCACGGCCGTGAGAGAGGGGGAAGAATGGGTCATTAACGGCACGAAGACGTTTATCACCAACGGCGGGATGGCCGGTTTTTATTGTACCATGTGTCAGACGGACAGCGAAGTTCAGCCATCTTACAGAGGCATCAGTCTGATCCTGGTTGAGGCCGATCGAGAAGGCCTGACCACCGCCGATGTGGGTGAAAAAATGGGGATTCACATGATGTCCACCGCCGAGGTCAATTATAAAGATGTACGCGTGCCTGCCGCTAATTTGATCGGCGAAGCGGGCAAGGGTTTTTATCAAGTACTCGACTTTTTTGATGAAAGCCGGATTCTCGTGGCCGCCCAGGCCTTGGGAACGGCTCAGGGTGCATTTAATCGCGCCTTGGCCTACGTCAAAGAACGAGAACAGTTCGGTCGTAAGATTGCGCAGTTCCAGGTCACCCAGCACAAACTCGCCGAAATGGCGACCAAGATAGAACTTGCCCGCTTGATCACCTACAAGGCGGCCTGGAATTATGATCAGGGCCGTATCGACCCGAAACTTACCTCGATGGCCAAAATGTATGCCGCTCGCACGGCAGTTGAAGTGGCCGACGAGGCCATCCAGCTTCTGGGTGGATACGGATATATGACTGAATATGAAGTCGAACGTTTTTATCGCGATGCCAAGATCACCGAAATTTACGAAGGCACCAAAGAAATTCAGAAAAATACGATTGCCAGCGCTCTAATCGGTAAAATTAAATAGCATGGAGCATAGGGCATAGGGCATTGGGCATAGGGCATGGGGCATAGGGCATGGGGCAAAGGGCAATGGGGCAATGGGGCATAGGGCATAGGGCATGGGGCATAGGGCATGGAGCATTGGGCAGCACAAAGCTGACAGGGAGAAGGACCCGGAAGCAATCAGCCATAATCTAACCCGGATAAAATGGAATTGAAAATTGAAGATTGCAAATTATAGGTGTCAGGTTTCGGGTGTCAGGAAGGCGTTTGGCTAAATCCAGAAACCTGAACACTGACACCTGAAACCATACATCTTAAGTTCGTTACCAATGTTGTCAGATAAAACTCGAAAGGGGCCTAACCAAGAAGGGAGCATGAAATGCCTGACTTAATTAAAAAAACCTTGCTGGCAGGTGTCGGCCTTGCACTGAAAACCTGGGATGAAGTGGAAGACCTGGCCAAGGAGCTGGTAGATAAAGGCAAAATGAACGAAAAAGATGGTAACAAATTTCTAAAAGACCTGCAAAAGCGGTATGAAGAAACCCAAAAAAAACTGGAAGCCCGGGTGGAAAAAACCGTCAAGGATTTTTTGAAGAAAGCCAATGTGGTTACCAGCGATGAATTAAAGGCTGTAAAGAAAGAAGTCCGAGAATTGAAAAAGATGATCAGCAGCGAGAATGAGAAATCGTGATCTATATGCGTTCATTTCAAATTTTAGATCATTCTCTTAACTAAAATTAATACCTAATTTTATTCATCTATGCTGAGCATAAGAAAAATCGGTGTCATTGGTCGAACCTATCGACACCTCAATCGCTATCGCCAGATCCTGACCGTACTGTTTAAATATGGTTTTGGAGATTTACTGGAAATGCTGAAGATCGATCAATATCTTGAAGTCGGTCTTCAAATGATATCCAGGAACCGTGGGGCACGGGTTGAACGCCTGAACCGACCGCAGCGGTTAAGAATGGCCTTTGAAGAGCTTGGACCACCTATATAAAGTTCGGGCAGATACTTTCCACCCGGCCGGATCTTATCCCCATGGAGTTTATTCAGGAGCTTTCAAAGCTGCAGGATGACGTCCCGGCATTTCCCTTCAAAGAAGTCTGCAAAGTTGTCGAATCTGAATTCGGCCAGCCGCCGGAAGAAATTTTCGACCGCCTCGAGGAAGAACCTCAGGCCTCAGCCTCCATCGGCCAGGTTCACCGGGCGGTTTTGAAAGACGGTGAGGCCGTCGCCGTTAAATTTCAGCGACCCGGGATTCGTAAGATTATCGAGATCGACCTTGAAATCATGCTGCATCTGGCGACCTTGGCGGAACGTCATATCGAGGAGCTATCCCTTCACCGGCCGGTAAAGATTGTTGACGAATTTGCGCGTACGCTCGAAAAAGAAATCGATTACAAAATTGAAGCCACCAGCATGGAGCGTTGTGCCCGCCAATTCCTGGATGATCCCTATGTTTACATTCCCAAGGTTTACCGGGAAGTCACGACTTCACGCATACTGACCGCCGAGTTTATCGAGGGGATTAAAATATCTGATATCGACAGGCTGGAATCAGCAGGACTGGATAGAAAGGTAATCACCACTCGCGGTGCAGATCTGGTACTCAAGCAGGTCTTTGAATACGGGTTTTTCCATGCCGACCCCCATCCGGGCAACATTTTTGCGCTGTCGAACAATGTCATCTGCCTGATTGATTTTGGAATGGTCGGTGTGGTGGATCGGCAGACACGGGATGATTTTGTCGATTTGCTCGACAGCATTGTCCACCAGAATGAAATGCAGGCCTCCGAGGTGCTGCTCAAATTAACCTACTGGGATGAAGAGCCGGATAGACGCTTGCTCGAACGAGAGGTTGCGGATTTCATGGGGCGTCATCTTTACAAGCCGCTGAAGGAGATTGAGCTCGGCATACTGCTACAGCAAATGCTGGAGGTGGCCGGCGAATTTCAGCTGCGCATTCCGCCGGATCTATTTCTGATGATAAAAGCACTGGGCACGGTCGAAGGTGTGGGCCATTTGCTGGATCCGGACTTTGATATGATTGCCCAGGCGACACCTTTTGTAACCAATGTGAAGCTGGCAAGATATAAGCCCGAGCGGATTGCCGAGGATGTATTCGATCTTTCCGCCAAATTGTTGCGATTTCTGCGGCAATTTCCAAAAGAGTTGCTCGATATCACCCAGATAATCCGGCAGCGAAAGCTCAGTCTTCAAGTTGAGCACCGGGGTCTAGAAACCATGTTGGTCACCCATGATCGGATCTCCAACCGCATTTCTTTTTCCATCCTGATTGCGGCACTGATTATTGGATCCGCACTCATCGTGATATCGGAAACCCCGCCCCTTATTTATGGAATTTCCCTTATCGGGATCATTCTCTTTTTTGCCGCTGCCATTATGGGAATTTGGCTGCTGGTGGCGATACTTAGGAAGGGTAGACTTTAGTCGTTGTTTAGGGTGGCGGGAATTGATGATTTTCATTTACTGAAAAAAAGGTTTCTGGTTTCAGTGTTCTGGTTTCAGGGTTTTGCGACTCGCCTTTCTGATCTGCCTCCGGCAGAAAACCTGACACCTGACACCTATAATTTGCAGCATTAACTTATCAGCGTGCTTGCTGCCCTTCATGGGCCACTTTTTACGGACCTCGTCTCGGAGAAAGCTTAGTGCCTTAACAACTATTACAAAGAATAACATCATGAAGTTACGATTACACAATTCGTTGGATAGAAAAAAATCCGTGTTTAACCCCATCCATCCGGGAAAAGTGGGTCTGTATACTTGCGGACCAACGGTTTACAACTTTGCGCACATCGGTAATCTGCGGACTTATATTTTTGAAGATATTTTAAAGCGGGTGTTGCGGTACAATGACTTTCAAGTAAAGCATGTAATGAATATTACCGATGTCGGCCACTTAACCGGCGATCGGGACATGGGCGAAGATAAAATGGAAAAGGGCGCCCAACGCGAGGGCAGGACCGCCTGGGAGATTGCAGAATTTTATACCCGCGCGTTCAAAAGCGACATCACGCGACTGAATATCATCGAACCGGATATCTGGGTCAAAGCAACCGATACAATTGACGATCAAATTGCACTGATCAACATCCTGGAAGAAAAAGGATATACCTATCGGACGGGTGATGGTATTTATTTCGATACATCCAAGTTTAAGGATTATACCAGGCTTTCCCATCAGGACATCGAGTCCTTGCGCGAAGGTGCCCGGGTGGAAAAAAATCCGGAAAAGCGTAATGTCACCGATTTTGCTTTGTGGAAATTTTCACCCGAGGGGGCTCGGCGGCAAATGGAATGGGATTCTCCTTGGGGAACCGGATTTCCGGGATGGCATATTGAATGTTCCGCCATGAGTATGAAATATTTAGGCGAACAGCTCGATATTCATTGCGGTGGGACCGATCACATCGATGTACACCACACCAATGAAATAGCGCAGTCCGAGGCGGCCACAGGCAGAAAATTTTTTAATTGCTGGATGCACGGCGCTTTTTTAATTATCTCCGGTGGCAAAAAAATGGCCAAAAGTGCAGATAACTTTCTCACCCTTGACAATGCCTTTGTGAATAAAGGCATCAATCCGCTGGTTTATCGTTTTGCAGCCTTCCAAACTCACTATCGCAAGCCCATGGAATACAGCGAGGAGAGTATTCAGGCCTCCCGCAATGGTTTGCAGCATTTACAGAACCAGGTGCGGCAAGCGGCCCAAAACTGCGCCGGGCAAAAGGGGACTGTAATAGATGAATATAAAACCAAATTTCTGGATGCAATAAATGATGATCTAAATATGCCCAGGGCCATGGCCGTGGTTCAGGAAATGCTGAAAAGCAGCATCGACGATGCCGATAAACATGCCACCGTAATTGATTTTGACCGTGTGCTGGGGCTCAACCTCGATAAGGTAGACAAGCCCGAAGAATTACCGCAAGAGATTGAAATATTGGTTGCAGAACGCCAGGCTGCCCGGGATGCCAAAGATTGGGCCGCCTCCGACCGGCTGCGCGACACAATCCAGGATCTGGGATACGCAGTTCAAGATACCAAAGATGGTATTAAGGTGATTAAGAAATAGCATATGCAGACAATTTTTGTCCTTGATCCCGGCTGGAAGGATATAAAATATGACGAAATTAGGCAGCCAAGTTATCGGTCTTTTGGCAATATTTATTGCAATTTTGGCGCTTTCGGAGTCTGCGGAAGGTAAAGTCGCTGTATTTGTCAGCATTATGCCTCAAAAGTATTTTGTGCAACAAATAGGCAAAAACCTGGTGAATATTCAGGTGATGGTTAAACCCGGCGCAAGTCCATCGACGTATGAGCCTAAGCCCAGGCAGATGGCAGCCATCGCCAGGGCCCAAATCTATTTCTCTATCGGTGTGCCGTTTGAAAACGCCTGGTTGAACAAAATCGCTTCATCAAATCCGAATATGATGGTCGTGCAAACAGACCATGGAATCCCAAAAATTGCCATGGACGACGACCATCATCACATGGAGGATGCAGATCAGTATCCTAAAAACGAGCATGGACAAGATGAAAATCGAAAGGATCGCGGCATCCTTGATCCTCATATCTGGTTGTCCCCACCGTTGGTAATGATTCAAGCCCGTAGAATTCTAGCTGCACTTCAAGAGGCTGATCCGGTCCATCGTTCCGATTATGAAGCCAATTTCAAAGCCTTTTCCTCTGAGATTTCAGAGCTGGACACCGAACTCAGGAATATCTTCAGCGCTAAGCACGGACTGCAGTTTATGGTGTTTCACCCCGCCTGGGGGTATTTTGCCGACACGTATGGTTTGAAACAGATTCCGGTAGAAATCGAGGGTAAGAATCCAAAGCCGGCGCAACTTAAGGGGTTGATAGAATACGCCAACCATCACGATATCAATGTCATTTTCGTGCAGCCGCAATTCTCCGCCAAAAGTGCTGAAGTGATTGCCAGGGGCATCAATGGGCAGGTCATTTTTGCCGATCCGCTGGCCGAAGAGTGGGCTGTAAATTTGCACAAAGTGGCCCGAGAGATTAAGGCGGCATTGAGGTAAAACCTAATCCGGACGAGCCGGAATTGAAAATTGAAGATTGCAAATTGAATATTTGTGGATGTCGCTCGCGCAGCGCAGGCGCTTGCGCCGCGTGTCGCTCCGTCCTTTTTAAAATAGAAAGAATTCATTTAGACAGGATTAACAGGATTTTTTTGTTTAGTATGGTTATATCCTCCCATATGAATAAAACGGTTATCGAAGCGCAAAATCTTAATTTCTCATACGACCAACAACCGGTAATTAGGGGTGTTAATCTGAGGGTCCAATCGGGTGATTTCATGGCCATGATCGGTCCCAACGGCGGCGGCAAGACGACCCTGCTGAAACTAATGCTGGGTCTGTTGAACGCGGATTCAGGCAGCATTCGAATTTTTGGCAAGACGCCGAAAGACATTTCGCACCGAATCGGCTATGTGCCCCAGGATATCCACATCAATCAAAACTTCCCCATCTCCTCATTAGATGTGGTTTTAATGGGAAAATTGAAGCCCGGCAAAGGGCGCTCGCGGCATTCGAAAGAAGATCACGTGGCCGCGCTGCAGGCTCTTGAGCAGGTTGGGATGGGCAATTATCGCAATCAACGGATCAGTGAACTTTCAGGGGGACAAAAACAGCGGGTTTTCATTGCCCGCGCCCTGGTAACGAATCCCGACATTTTGTTTTTAGATGAACCGACTGCCAGCATCGACAACAAAGGGCAGAATGAGTTTTATGCGCTCCTAAAAGAATTAAATCATAAAATCACCATCATCGTCGTCAACCACGACTTGATGGTAATATCCAGATATGTCAAATCGGTGGCCTGTGTGAATCAGCGTCTGCATTACCATGGTCGCGCGGAACTCACCGGAGAAATGATCGAAATGATGTATGACTGTAAAATCGAAGAGACTTGCCCCGTCGAGTTAATTGCCCATGGCTTGCCGCATCGGGTTTGGTCATATTCTATCTGATAGCATTGGAACCATAGGCATGAAAATTCCAATCACCAAATGACAAATCACAAACAATATCCAAATCCCAATGTCCGATGACCGAAAATAGTTTTGAATTTTGGTCATTGCTTATTGAGATTTATTTGAAATTTGAGTTTTGTAATTTGGGATTTAGCAGATGACATTTTGACAGAGAATAGTTTCACTACCCAAAAGACCAATTTTCTACGACTTATTAGTGCCCATCCACAAATCGGTAAAACCAGTATGGGCACCAAATAGTGTTTCCAATTCAGAAATGCGGATTTTTGTCCAAGGTCAAGGAAATCAAGCGTTTGTGCGGAGACGTAGCTGGCTACGTCGCACAAGCAAACGCGCCGATTGACGCCGAGATTGGGCAAAAAGACCATTTATGGATGGAAACTAATTAAGATCAGTGTTAAAAATATGATCGAAGCGCTCCAATTTGAATTCATGCAAAATGCCTTGCTAGCCGGACTGCTGGCCAGTGTGATTTGTATCATGGGAACTTTAGTGGTGGTCAACCGGATTGTGTTTCTGTCGGGAGGAATCGCCCATGCAGCCTTTGGCGGCATCGGCCTGGCCTTTTTCTTCGGATGGCATTACCTAGTGGGAACGATTGGCTTTTCCCTTATGGCGGCAGTCGTAATGGCGGCCATTACATTTAAGGCCAAACACCGGGCCGATACGATCATCGGCGTGATTTGGGCGATCGGAATGGCGATCGGAATTATTCTGCTGGATTTAACGCCGGGCTATAATGTCGATTTAATGAGCTATTTGTTCGGCAGTATCCTGACCGTTCCCGATTCCGATATCTGGATGATGCTTTGCGTCGGTATGGCGATCGTTGGCATCGTCTTTTATTTTTATAATGACTACCTGGCGCTGTCCTATGATGAGGAATTTGCCCAAATAAGGGGAGTTCGTGTAAAAAGCCTGTATTTCCTCATGATTATCATGCTGGCTGTCGGGATTGTAATGATTATCCAAGTGGTCGGATTAATTCTGGTAATAGCGCTGCTAACGATTCCGCCGTATATTGCCGAGAGATATTCGACGACCCTGCTTAAAATGATGATCTTATCCAGCATTCTGAGTGTACTTTTCACCGTAACCGGTCTGTGGTTTTCTTACGAATTTGACTTGACCTCCGGTGCTTCGATCATTGCGGTGGCGGGAATCGGTTTTCTTATCTCACTGGGCCTTGAACGCTTTCGGCCGAAAATTACCGTAAAATCGATTCAATAGGAAGATTTGTCGCATTTGGAATCGGTAGGGCGCTTTTTTAATTATTAATTGAGAATATCCAACGTCTGCTAATATTACAGATATCATAAATTCGGTTTTAGACGTTAAAATAATCATTATTTTCTACATATCTATAATTTGATCACCCATTTCTCTTTGTTCACTCATCAATAAATTCCATAACTATTCGAGGTTGATCACAAGACGAAAAAGATTGTTCTGACGCCAGTGAATTGGGACAAAAAAAGAGGGTCGCAATTGAACGACCCTCTTTTCTATGTTTACATCTCAAGTGAAATCATATTAAAAAATCACAAACAATCGGGAAAAAAGCCATTTCTGGACGGAAATTAATTAATCCCTTAAACCTTCGGCTATGCTGATGGTCCAAGCTTTGCTATGCGGGTAGGTGCGATATTTAGCGTGTTAATCTCACCGCCCGCTTCGCTCGAGCCGCGAAGATCGCAGAGGAAAAATATTCAACTTTGCTATACAATCAGACACCTTGTGAGCGTATCTTGTTCAGAGCAGTAAGTTAAAACCCCGAAGGGTTGCTTCTTTTTGCTTTCCGCCCTCTCAGCGGAAAGAAAAAAAAACAAGTCCTCTGCGTGCTTAGCGTCTGCGGTGAAAATAAATATCAGAACGTCCCCTTTTAGGGGTGGTATTTGACTAGCCGCACTTATTAAAGCCGCAAAAATGACAGATCATACAGCCTTCCTCAAAGCTGACGGTTTGTCCGCATTCCGGGCATTTTTCTCCCATAAGGCTGTACTGACTTTTGTGATTTTTTATGGCATTCTTGCCGGTTAGGTAGGCTTTTTCCAGTACCCGGGAGATGGCATCCGGAATGGACAACACCAGGCCGCCGTCCTGAAAAATAGGATACTCCCCGCCGATGCCTTTCAGCTGATCGACTATTTTATCGACCTTAACGCCCGAACGCAGGGCGAGGGAAACCAGACGGCCGATGGCTTCTGTCTTGGCAGTGGTGGATCTGCCCGATTTGCCGATGGTGGCAAACACTTCAAAGGGTTGCCCATCAAACTCGGTTACGGTCACATATAGTGCGCCGTAACCGGTTTTAATTTTAGTGGTAAAGCCTCCCAGGGTCTCCGGTCGTTCTTTGACGGCCGTCATAAATCCGTCTTCTTTACTAACTTTTTGAGTGAACGAGAGAACCTGGTTTTCCTTACTGCCGTCCCTGTAAATGGTCACGCCCTTGCAGCCGAGTTGAAAGGCCAGATCATATACTTTAGCGACATCATTTTCGGTGGCATCGTGGGGCAGGTTGACCGTTTTAGATACGGCATTGTCCGTATGGTTCTGAAAAGCGGCCTGCATGCGGACATGCCATTCGGGTGACACATCGTGGGCGGTTGTAAACACCTGGCGCACGTCTTCGGGGATTTCCATAAGTTCCCGGATACTGCCCGTCTTGGCTATGGTATCCATCAATTCATGGCTGTAAAAACCTCTTTCGGCGGCCACTTTTTCAAAATAGGGATTTACTTCCAAAAGCTTGTCATTGTCCATGACATTTCGGACAAAGCTCAGTGCGAATAGGGGTTCGATACCGCTGGAACAACCTGCGAGTATACTGAGTGTACCGGTGGGGGCGATCGTCGTTGTGGTGGCATTTCGATATTTGATGCCCCGGTCCTTATAGACGCTCTGATTGTAATTTTCAAATACCCCTTTTTCCTCCGCCAGATTGCGGGAAGCATCATGGGCGGTTTCCTGAACGAAGTGCATAACGGAATCTGCGGTTTCAAGGAATCTGCGGTTTCAAGTGCTTCATCGCTGTCATAGGGGATGTTCAATTGATAGAGCATGTCGGCAAAACCCATGACGCCCAGTCCGATTTTACGATTGCCGTGCACCATGGCGGTGATTTCAGGCAGTGGATACCTTGACACATCGATGGTGTTGTCGAGAAACCGAACCGACAAAGTGACGATCTCTTTTAATCCCTCAAAATCGATCATCGGGCCATCTCCGTTTTCAAGCACAAATTTGGCCAGATTGACGGAACCCAGGTTGCATGCTTCCAGCGGCAGCAGCGGTTGCTCGCCGCAGGGATTGGTGCTCTCGATTTCACCTAGAGCAGGGGTGGGATTGTCGCGGTTGATTCGATCCAGGAAGATGATACCCGGATCGCCGTTTTTCCATGCCTGTTTTACCAATTTGCGGTAAACTTCGGCCGCATTCAATTTGCCGACACGCGTTTGATTGCGGGGATCGATCAGATCATACTCCGCTTTATCAGTGGCCGCCTTCATAAACGCGTCGGAAACGCCCACTGAAATATTGAAATTGTTCAGATCATGGTTGTCCCTTTTGCTGTAGATGAATTCCATGATATCCGGGTGGTCTACTTTTAAAATGGCCATGTTGGCCCCCCGGCGGGTGCCGCCCTGCTTGACCTGTTCGGTGGCGGTGTTAAAAATTTTCATAAACGAAACCGGGCCTGACGCGACACCTCCGGTAGTGCCCACCATGCTGTTTTTCGGCCGTAAGCGGGAAAAAGCAAACCCCGTACCGCCGCCGGATTTGTGAATGAGGGCAGCGTTTCTCAACGCGCCAAAGATACCGTCCATGCTGTCTTCGACCGGAAGAACAAAGCAGGCAGCCAATTGTCCCAGGCGGCGTCCGGCATTCATCAGGGTTGGGGAATTTGGCAAAAATTTAAACTCGGTCATGATCTTATAAAAGATCTCCTCCAGTTCCTTGACACGCTTTTCATCGGCGCCGTATTTTTTTTCCGCTTTGGCGATATGATGGGCCACCCGCCTGAACATTTGCTCCGACGTCTCGACGACCTTACCCCGGCTGTCTTTCTTTAGATATCTTCTTCGCAGGACCCTTCTGGCGTTATCAGAGAGAGCCAGACGATTTTCGACAAAGATGGACTGGTCCAGCCGGGTCGGAGAAGGCCTGGTCAATCCGAATTCCATCAATTTTGCTTCGATCATTTTTTCGATAAACGGCATCGTGATGTTTTGAAACTCCATCCGCAGAATTTCTTCCCGCAGGGATCTGCTGATGCCCATGGCCTTTTCCGTGTCAATGGGGTTGTCCCTGACCAGAATATCGGAAAACAGCTGGTCGTCCCACATGTGCCTGCTCAGATCAAAGCGCCCCTCGTTGGTAACTAAAAATTTGGCTTTTTGCCCCATTGGACATCTCCTATGCCTGATTGTCTATTGATGATCATTTCAATCGGCAATATTCTAATTCGCTTTTTGGTTGCTGATTTTAGTTCGGTTTCTGACCGCCGTACTTCGACAAACCTTAAAAACAGTCCACCATAAAAGGTATACCATTTTGAAAAATTTTCAACCAGGGAATGTGATTCAGATGAAAAGAGCGCCTTTCAAATCTATCACACTGCTGCAGGTATTGTGACCCTTATTGATCGAAGAACGAAATCGTTCGGTTTGTGGTCAGGGAAAATCGGCGCCGAATGAACGAACTATTGTTAATTTCAACTTTTTTGATTGAAAATGCTTAACTATCCCATACAACATATTGTATGTCAATAAAAAAAGCACCCCCATATCTGCCGTTTTTCCTAACTCGGAGCAGATCGAGCAGAAAATGACTCAATTTAGGTCTGACTCTTATACCAGAAGACGGTAGCAAAAAATGGGCATGGCCTTAACTTGGGCCATTTAATCTCTCACAGAGCCCACAGAGGGCGCAGAGAAAAATGAAATATTTAACAAAATAGTTTTTCCTGGTGTGATTGGAAAAAGGAAATTGAATTGAGCTCAGTCCATATCATAGCTAAAAAAAAGAAAAGCTCTGAATGGATTCAGTCGGTATCTGCTATCCTCATCGGAGGGGAAAAACGTCGGCAAAATCATTTATATTTGGGCACTATTTAAGTTTGCCGCCATTGCTTATACTGTAATAGCGCGCAAGCCTAAAGGGGAAGCCTGGATTGCCGCTCTCGACAGAAGGACCATAGCCCCTGGCAGCGGGAATTCAGATGGAATCCAATGCCGCCTGCCTGGCCAGCACGCGTGGGGGTGCGGGAGAGGAACGCTCAGCGTTGGGCGTCCCTCTTCCGATTAAGGTTTTACTGTTGCTCGCTAGGGGCCGGATTTGTCGGGTCTTTCTTTTCCTGACGCTTGGTCTCCGATTCCTGCCCTCCGTTTTTCTCTTCCTCTCCGCCCGTCTCCGGCGCCTTCGGCCCCAGGATCACCCACTCACCCTGGGAACCGGTGAAGAGGCCTTTTTGCGGCCCCTCCTCCCGATGGTTGCGCGCTTCGTAAGGCTGGATCCCGGCGCACCCGACCATGACCAGCAGTGCCGCCAGCAGTGCAACTATCCACAATGCGTTGCGTCTATGTCTCATGGCAATAACCCTTAGAATTTCACCCTGGCCCCGATCGTGCCAACGTTTATATCCTGGACACTGGGCTCAACATCCCGATCGAGCGAATAGAGGCGATACTGTAAATAAAGCTCGGTGCCGTAATCCTCGAATTGCTGGACCACCGCTCCACCGACCGAATAGCCTTTGTCTCTGCCGGTGGGCAGATTCAACGAGCGGGTGTAGTCGACGGCAAACGCGGTCTCGCCGGCGGAAAAGAACCGCGTCAGCCAGCCGCCCTTGGCGTAAAAGTTTTTGGCGTCGCCCTGGTCGTCACGCTCCTTCAAACCGCCGGACAGGGTGAGATTCAACCCGGTGGCCTCGTGCAGCACTGAAAGTGAGCCGTCGTATTGATAGTCGGTGTTGTCCTCCTTGGGGTTAGCGAACGCCGCGGCCGCGACGGCCTTAAAACCAAGCCCTTGTCCGCCCCACCACAAAGACGCATCATAGCGCTGATCGCTGATCAGCGAGCCGGCCAGGTTAAATCCATAAAAGGTGGGCGTGTCGTAGCGCACCCGGCTTTTGCGGCTCAAACCGTCCAGGTCTTTGAACGCATCTGAAATCCTCACATTGGTGAGGCTGTCACCGCTGTTTTGCCGGAATTTAAGCCCGCCGGCAATGTCGGCGATGCTGGCGTAAGCGATCACGTCGGTTCGAGACAGATCGACCTCGGCGCTGTTGTTGGAGGCCGTGTCGCCCTTGCCCAGCGAAAGCTTGCCAAAGCGCTTGCTGTTAAGGGATACCTCTGCCCAGCGCTGGTCGAAAAAATCGCCGCTCTCTTCGTTGTCCTGATCAACGTCCGAGGATTCATTCGGTGCTAAGGCAAGTTCAATTCGCGAGCCGACGGTCAAATCGTCGGTGGCCTTGGCGGTGCCGATAAAGCGTACCCGCGTGTTGCTGGCGTCGCTGTCGACAAAGTAGGCCTTGGTGTCTTTGCCGTCGTCGGCAATGTTCACGGCCCGGTTCACCTGGCCTGAGATGGCGAGTTTAACCCGCTCCTGACCCGAGGTGACCCCCTTCTCAACCGGCGCCTGCATGGTGGTTTTGACCTCTTCGGCCGTGGACTTGGCTTCTTTGGCCTGATTTTGCGCGTCAGCGGCGGTTTGCTTCAACTCGTTCAGCTGGCGCTGCATCGATTCCAACTGCTGCTGTTGTTCCTTGATCAGACGCTCCAGTCTCTCAACCGTCTGGCCGTCTTGAGCTGCAGCCGGACTCAGATAAAACACCCCGAATGCCAGCAGCAGCCCAATAATAATCATTCTTTTATTTCGTTTAACCGACATGTTTTCCTCCTGAATTTCCTTGCCTGTCTTCTTATAAATGTTTACAAATCCAAAGCCTAATTTCTTCAACCAGTGACCAACCGACTGACAATCAGTCTATCTCTTTCACCTCCTTTCCCGTCTAAACGGCATCGCATCAAATTCAGAGCGAATCGGTTAGATTTCAAGATTTTGCCAGGAATATATTGGTAATCATTACTATAGGAAAAATGCAAGAAATAAATGGGGTAAACTCTGTAGTTAATCAGAAAAATAATTTTATATGACTGGGTAGTACAAGCTTAATGTTTGACTATAAGGAATCCTCGTGCGGATGATTTTCCGCCCGCCGATATTCATGTTCATCGATATCCTGTTCTGACAGGATCAATTGAACCAGATCGATCATGTCCATACCGGTCCATTCATCCTTGGGGATTAGGTGCTCGACACCTGATTCTTCCGCAGCGGCCTGATACTCTGGCAAATCATAACTGGTTAAAATAACGATGATGATGTCGGGATGATCGAATTTTATCTTGCGGGCTAGGTCAAGGCCGCTTTGAGCAGGCAGGTGAATTTCCAAGAAAATGACATTCGGATCAAATTTGTTCACCTTATCCATGCCTTCAGTCCCGTCAGAGGCCTCTTGGATGTCAAGAAATGGAAAACGATTCATCAGAATTTCTTTTAAGGATTGCCGGAAAGGATTGTTTGGATCGACGATCAATATTTTAAACATTTGAGTGCATCCCATGACCGGGTTGCTAAGTCCAACCATTCATAAATACGATAACGTATTTATTCACTCGAAACTTAGTGCTGAGTGAGCATAATTAAGGATTATAGCTCTAACAATACGGCATTGTAATTGCGAATCGAAGCACTCAGAAGCATTTGAGATGGGGCCGATAGACTTTGACAGGTTATAGGCCCATGATGCTGTTTGCCTGGAATAATTAACTCATCGCCAAATAAGGCTGTTTACTAAAAAATCGTGGCATGATAAATAAAGTAAACACTGTATTTCTGGCATAATTTGGCTGTATTTTCCGTTTGTTCCATACGAGCAAGGGTACCACAAAGGGGAGGGGATGCAAAACAAACTGCAGATTGTGCTGGCCGATGACCACACCATCCTGAGAGAGGGTCTGCGGGCTCTTCTATCGGCAGATCCGAATTTCGAGATCGTCGGCGAGGCCGGAAACGGTCGAGAGGCTGTGCGCTGTGTTGAGAAGCTAGGGCCGGACCTTTTGCTGATGGATCTTTCGATGCCGAGGATGAGCGGAATGGATGCGATCAGTGAGATTAAAAAACGTTATCCCGAAACAAAAATCATTGCTCTGACAGTCCATAAAACAGAGGAATATCTTTTGTCCACGCTTCAGGCCGGTGTAGACGGCTATGTCCTCAAGGACGCCACCCATGACGAACTCGTTATGGCCATCCATAGTGTGATGGCGGGCAAGCCCTATCTTAGTCCCGGGATATCGTACAAGGTCATCGAAGGCTATCTGGAGGGCAAGGAAAACAGCCTGTCCGTCTCTTCCTGGCAGAGGCTGTCTCAGCGCGAGCGTGAGGTGTTAAAACTGATTGCCGAAGGCTACAAGAATAAAGAGATCGCTGAAGATCTTTGCATCAGCTTAAAAACCGTAGAGAAACATCGCGCCAACCTGATGAAAAAGCTCGATCTTCACAACGCTGCGGGGTTGACGGTTTATGCCGTGGAAAGAGGGTTGGTTAGCAGATAAAATTGGAAATTTTGTCTGCTTATGATTTTGGATTTGGGATGTCGGATATTGGATTGACTTGATTTAGGGTTCTCTCAATTTGGGATTTCAGATAAATTTACGGCAAGATAGTTGCCCTGGTAGTATTGTATTCTCTAAAACCCTGATCAAACGTTGTAATCTCAAGGTTTGCAGTCTGAGCAAACGCCACTAAATACGCATCGTTCCACACCCTATGGGAATATCCTCGATTACGTGTGCTAACTCTCCATGCCTTCTCAAGCCCTTCAGGTTCTCGCATGAAGTACACCCGTTCATCCTCAAGCAGTTTGTCATAGCATGACCACGCAACATCCATTGTGACCGCTTCATCCTTAAAGACCGCAGGATTGGTAGCCAACCGAAGAAATCCCTGCTGGGTGAGCCGGCAGAAAGCGCAACTGTCAGGTTCTGTTCCTTCAAACCAAGCTTTTGCCGTCCCGTGATGGAAGTGGACCTCGAAGGCCAGCGCCAGCCAGACGTTAATGTCCGGCAAGTGCATGCTGATCCTCCTGGCTTAGGATGTGCGCAATTTCATCCGCATTAAGTTGCAATGTGCCGGGACGACTTGACGGGACTAGCGGAAGAGAAACCTTCTTTCGGGCGATTTTCTTTTCAACGCAACGCTCCAGCTCGTGCACTACGGCTTCCTTTAAAAACGCCTTAAGACTCTTCCCATCCAAAGCAGCTGCCGCCTTAGCACGCCTTAGGAGATGGTCCGGTATATCTACTGTTGTTCTCATAGTTGCATAAGTTACATAAATATGCTTTTATGTCAATCCTCAATCGAAAATATTCAATCATTATTTTAAACAATCCGAAATCCCAAATAGCGAAGATCCCAGATCCCAAATCGTTTATATCTGCCACACGATCCGGACAACGGTACCTGAATCCGCAGTAGATTTTATATCGAAGGTGGCCCCGTGAAGTTCAGCTCGCTCGCGCATGCTCGCCAGTCCGAATCCCCGTTGGGAGGGCTTTTGAGATTTGATTCGCGCTAAATCAAATCCCTTCCCGTTATCCTGAATCTTCAGCTCAATTCCGCTGTCGGATTTTTCCAAGGTTAACTGAACCAGATTGGCCTGGCTGTGCTTGGCAACATTATTCAGGGCTTCCTGTAATATTCGGTAAATCACCGTTTTCAGAGGGGATGGAATGTCATCTTCCTGAATGTCGATCTCTGGTTTAATCCGGATGCCCGCATATACGTTTTGAAATTCACGACAAAACCAAGTGATGGTAGCCAGAATTCCCAGATCATCAAGGATGGAAGGACGTAGATCTTTTACGATCCTGCGCACTTCCTCGATGGTTTTTTGAGTCAGTGGAATGACGGCTGCCAGGGAATTTAATTCCGAATGATCGGCCTCATTGCGCAGCTGCCTTAGATAATTTTCCACACTGAATTTAATGGCACTTAAGGCCTGTCCGATGCCGTCATGCAATTCTCGGGCAATTCGTTTTCTTTCTTTTTCTTCGGCCGAAAGCAGCTGGTTGGAAAGAATCCGCAATTCCTTGCCCGATTCCCGTAAAGCCAGCTCGGCTTTACGGCGTTTGGTCATATCCGAAACAATTCCGGAAATGGCAGGGCCGTCTTTAAAATTAATCAACGAGAGACTGCGCATTACCCAGATCGTGTCCCCGTTTTTTTTAATACCCCGGATTTCATATTCGGACGGAACCCTTTCGCCTTTCAACCGTTTTGCCCTCATATTCCTTATCAGCGCACGGTCCTCAGGATGAACCAGGTCCAGGGATTGCATGCCTATCAATTCATCTTTTGGATATCCGTAAATAGCGGCAAACTTATCGTTGGCAAATTCTATAATTCCATCCTTTAGAATATAGACTCCAATCAACGCGTCTTCGACCAGGGTGCTGTATTTCTGTTCTGATTCCTTCAGTGCTGCTTCGGCATACTCGCACTCGAATATTTGGCGGCGTAATTTTTGGTTGGTATTCTCCAGCTCGGCGGTACGCTCCGCCACCCGCTGCTCGAGCTTGTCATGGGTTTTGCGCAGCGTTTCTTCGGCTTCTTTACGATTTGTAATTTCTTTTATTACCGTGAGAAATTGTTCTGAATGGCCCTGGCCGCTTGGGAAGGCGAGACTTTCCAGCTGAACCCAGACGGCGTTTTTGTGATGGTTGATAAGTTTTACATCACAAGACTGTATGGCACGGGTGTAAAAAAGCCGCAGGCTGTGCGACTCGAAAATTCTTTTGGATTCCGGAGAGATAAATTGAGAGAATGGTTGATTCAACAGCCTTTCCTTGTCGGACCCCAGGAGCAGTGCTCCCGTTGAATTAGCCTCGAGGATGACGCCGGCCCGATTAAATGTGAAATAACCCACCGGGGCAAACTGAAAAAAATCCGAATACCGCCGCCGGAAACTGTTTGAATTGGGTGGGGCTTTAGGATGTTTCGGAGCTTGAAAGTCTGAATGCGGTGAACTTTTGCCATCTTTCATAACAAACCTCCAGAGGGAGCCGACGTTCCAGTTTCAGGTGGCAGGCTGTACCAATTTACCGGGCAAGCCACTTATTTCATTAATTGCAACAACTTTCTAAAATTTGCAATATCTTTTCCCATTTGGAGTGCTTCTATTTTATTAAATACAGGGTCTCCCAAGGGCTTTCTTCAGCGATTTTTACGCGGGATTTACATGAATTGGAAGTATTTCTCAGCCATCAAGGCAGTGACTGCGGTATCGCCAATATCAATATTGGCACATCCGGAGCGGAAATTGGAGGTGCGTTCGGCGGCGAAAAGGATACAGGAGGCGGACGCGAAGCCGGGTCCGAAGTGTGGAAGGCCTATATGCGGTGTGCCGGTGGATTTAATACCGGTCAAAGCAATTTTTTTTTCAACAGTTGTCAACTTTAAAGAGGGTTTCGTGAATGAACCCTAATGTTTGCAACACTGGGGTGGACTGTCGGCCGGGCTGCACAGTAATTGCAATTCCGGCCACTCGACCAAAGCCTAATTATTTTTGGGAAATAATCAACAGGCTGACTCATAAGCTCCTGTGCGGCAAACTTTCAGTCCATCCGGCATGGGTGATCTCCTGGTAATCCAGTTTCCTTTGCAATTCTTCAATTGAAGCGGCACCCCCATAAGTCAATCCGGAACGCAAACCACCGATGATGTCAGCGATGATCTCATCTTCATCCTCTCGATAAGAGACCTCGGTGGTAACACCTTCCGCGGTTTTCCATTCGGCGATTCCGCCATGGTAGTCTTTTTGGACGTCACTGCTGGCCATGCCCCGGTAGATCTTAACCTTTATTTTTTCGCCGGCCTGGTCCTTTTTACTTATCACCGGTCCAGGAGTAGGCCGAGTGCCGGCCAGCATGCTTCCCACCATTACAAAATCCGCACCAAATGCCAGGGCCTTGACAATGTCTCCGGGATGGCGGATTCCACCATCAGCGGCCACCGAGCGATCCACACGCGCACAGTTTTTTATCGCCGTTAGATTGGGCACACCAAAACCGGTTTTGATTCTCGTTGTACAGACGGAACCCCCGCCGATTCCAACCTTGACGATATCAGCACTGCAGGAAGCCAGATAATCAGCACCGGCGTATGTGGCCACATTCCCGGCCATGATGCAGGGACTGTTGCCGATCATCTCGCGAATGCGTTTGAGAGTTCGCCCCACATATCTGGCATGCGCATGCGCAACATCCACACAAAATAGATCCGCACCGGCGTCTCTCAAGGCTTCGGCACGCTGCAGTTCTTTTTCCGCACAGCCGATTGACACGAACACGGGGTACTTACAATTTTCGAACATGTGGACATTGTCTTCTATAGATATGTATCGATGCAATACGCCGATACCGCCTTTCGCTCCGATATAGTTCGCCATGTCCGATTCGGTAATCGTGTCCATATTAGCCGTCATCAAAGGCAATGCAAGGGATAGCTTGCCCATTTTACATTTTATTGAAATATCGACCGCTTTACGGGATTCCCAGTGATTATACGATGGCACCATGAGTATGTCGTCATAGGTAAAGGCTTTCACTATATCCTCCTAAATAATAGCCCCGAATTTAAGCAAAAGCGCAATTCGGGGTCTTAAATCCCTCAGCACTGCCGGTTATGGCAGTTCAATAGGTTTGCACAGATTATTCGAGTTTACCGCACTTCTGCCGCAGTTTTTACAATAAAACTTTGGACTGCTTATCAATTTTAAGAATTCTTCCGTATGGGATTCGATATATCCTTCTTCCTGTAAAGCACACAGGGTTTTTTCATCAACCTTATCCATAATATTTCTCCTTTCTTAAGCGTTGTGAACTTGCATGCGAAGGGTATTTCAGAATGAATTCGCATCATGCAATTTCCTCCTTACAATAATCATTAATTTGTAAAGTTCAGCCACTAAGACACGAAGGCATTAAACATCGGATCGCTTTTCTGCATTTAAGATGCAGTTTATGTTGGAGTCCTTATTGAATCACCGCAGTCTCAAATAGCCGGCCTGTCCTTGATATTGAAAAAACAATGCTAATATTCAGGGTCAGCAAGAAAATAGTAAAATTGGCATAACATTCTTGGCAAGGGAATTAAAAATGGAATTCAAACCAACCTTCGCCTGTAATAAATGCGGCTGGTCGGGGCAAAGCACCAATGCATTATTTCCAATGCACCGCTCGAAAAAAGATGGTCCCAGGTGCCCCAAGTGTTTCAATCAGCTATCGAACCAATCCGATTGATAAAATACAAGTAATTGGGATGATAACACAATATTCCACCGGCAGTCATATGACTGTGCAGGGGACAAACTATTATCAGGATCTGAAAATCATTCAAGGTGATGTTAAAGATAACTGGTGGCGGAAAGAAGGACATCGTCTAGATGCCGCTGACATAAGCGATATATTGTCGGCCATACCGGACGTTTTGGTTATTGGAACAGGTTGCGCGGGTAATATGCGTTGCCGGTGTCTCTTCTGACAGCCGTTGAAGGCCAAGATATTAAGGTAATTGCTGAAAGAACTTCTGAATCCACAAAAACCTTCAATCCCCTTTTCACCCAGGGGAAGGACGTGGCCGGGGCTTTTCATTTGACGTGTTGACTGGCAGGTGATTTGAAGCGTTGACGCATGCCCTCGAGTCTTATTATTCCCGCAAACTAAAACATTCCACCGCGCCTGTTGGCTTGCTTAAATTTAGCTTTAGCGCTTAATAGGATCTGATTTTAAAAACCATGATAAATAAAGAAAAGTTAAATATGAAATACTTGTACTGTTATTTGGAAAAAATCGGAGGATTGGTTATTGGAGCTGTGATCTTGCTTATCGCGGTCCTTTTTTTTATATTCGGCTTTACTGCCCTGGTTCCGGTTGTTGGCATATTCATCGCCGTTCCGATTATTGCGCTTTCCATTCGGTTTTTCGGAACTCTCCTTAGCAAGACTTGTTCATTTTAATTGGACCACCTTTTTTAGGCGGGGAATTTCATGTATTAAGGGAGACTTGCAGTATACAATTAGAGAGAGGATCTTATGGATTTTGCAGATAACAAATGCGTACCGTGTCGTGGCGGGACCCCGCCAATGGAAAGAGCAAAGGCCGAGGAAATGTTGAAGCAACTCGACAGCGGGTGGGCAATCAACAAGGACGGCCACCTTGAACGTCTTTACAGGTTCAAAGACTTCGCCCAGGCATTAGCCTTCGTGAATAAGATCGGCGCCGTTGCCGAGGCGGAAGACCATCATCCGGACCTGTATCTGGCTTGGGGCAAGTGCAAAATTGAGCTCTGGACACACAAGATTAAGGGGCTCACAGAGAGCGATTTCTATATGGCCGCCAAATTTGACCGGGAGTTTCAGCCATTTCGAGTTTAGGTCGTTTGAGGACTACGCGGTATGGACCCACCAACACTGATGATAAAGGGACCAGCACCCGACACACTCCCACCGCCGCTGAATAGACGTCCACCTCACGACGTCGAAGAGTGCACACACCAACCATGTATAGATAATTCTGCTCAGCAAACGCATACTGCCGAAAATTGATGCAACCAGATCAAATCCGAAGAATCCCATGAAACCCAGGTTGACACCGCCGATGAACAGCTATAGCGCCGGTACTGTCAAGATCTCTCTTATGAATATCAAGCTTGGGAACCGGAGAATTTCCCCCGGACGACATTAATTAGACTGCCTTGCAGAATCATCTCTAACTGCCGGGCACCCATGGAATACGTCAGCGTATAGCTTTCATTTTTAGTTTTGTTCACTATATTTATTCTCTTTTCATTCCGGATAGCATCGCGAACTCCGCTAATCGAGAGGATATCATCTTGATCGATTCGGTCATAGTCAGCGGGATTGGAAAACGTCAACGGCAGGATTCCGAAATTACACAGATTTTGCCAGTGTATGCGGGCATAGCTTTTGGCCAGAATGGCTTTTAAGCCTAGAAACCTTGGCCCCAGTACCGCATGTTCGCGACTGGACCCCTGGCCGTAGTTCAGTCCGACGACGACGAAGGAGTCCTTTCTGCCCATTCTTTCGGCTCGATCATAATAGGTATCATCGATCCGACTGAAGGCAAATTTGCTGATTTCCGGTATGTTACTCCGAAGAGGCAGCACCCGGGCTCCGGCGGGCATGATTTCATCGGTGGAAATATCATCTCCCATTTTGAGCAGAACCGGACCCCGCAACGTTTCCGGCAGCGGGTCAAAAGGCGGCAGCGGTTGGATATTAGGACCTTTTTCGAGTTTCACGTTTTGACTATTTCGACCCGGTGCGATCAACATTTCGGTATTGATGCGGATCGTATCCGGTTCGACAAATTTCGGATAGGGTCGGTCAAACGAACGTGGATCGGTAATCACGCCACTGAGGGCCGATACAGCCGCAGTTTCCGGGCTGCAAAGATAGACCTGGTCCTCCCGGGTGCCCGAGCGGCCGGGGAAGTTACGCGGTACCGTTCTCAAGCTGATTTTACCGGTGGCAGGCGCCTGCCCCATGCCGATACATCCGCCGCAACCGGCCTGATGAATGCGGGCACCGGCATGGATCAATTTTTCCATATATCCCTGGGCCACAAGGTTTTCGAGGATTTGACGGGAAGTCGGATTAATATCCAGGGAGACATGAGGGGGAACCTGTCTTCCTTCAATAATGAGCGCAGCTATTGCAAAATCTCGAAATCCGGGATTGGCTGAAGAGCCGATATAGGACTGGTAAATATGACGGCCGACGACTTCCCGTACCGGTACGACATTGCCCGGACTGCTGGGCAATGCGATCAACGGTTCAAGCTCTGAGAGGTTGATTGCATCGTGCAGATCATATTCCGCATCAATATCAGGGACGATTTCACACCATGATTTTTCGCGACCCTGTTTTTTTAGAAATAACTTTACTGCTGAATCTGAGGGAAATACGGTTGTTGTGGCACCCAACTCCGCACCCATATTGGCGATGACATGGCGGTCCATGGGAGTAAGGTCTTTTAAACCTGGTCCATAGTATTCGATAATTTTACCGATACCGCCGGCAACGCCGTGGCGCCGCAGCATTTCCAGGATAACATCTTTGGCACTAACCCAATTCGTCAATTTGCCCGTGAGTTTTATCCCCCAGATCCGCGGCATTTTCAAACTGTAAGGCTCTCCGGCCATGGCCATGGCCACTTCAAGGCCGCCAGCACCCATGGCCAGCATGCCGAGTGAACCGGCGGCTGGAGTGTGACTGTCAGATCCGAGCAGGGATTTACCTGGTTCACCGAAACGTTCCATATGCACCGGATGACTCACCCCGTTGCCCGGCCGGCTGTACCACAGGCCGAATTTTTCGCAGGCACTGCGCAGAAACAGGTGGTCGTCGGCGTTTTTATAATCGGTTTGCAGAAGATTGTGATCCACATATTGGGCGGAAAGCTCCGTTTTGACTTTTAGTAGCTGCATGGCTTCAAATTCCAACATTACCATGGTCCCGGTAGCATCCTGGGTGAGGGTTTGATCTATTCTTATCCTGATTTCTGATCCCGGTCTCATTTTTCCCTCAACCAGATGGCTTTCAATTAATTTTTGTGTGACGTTTTGGCCCATATTTAGTACCTCCTGAAAAATCAGGGATTACAACCCTTCATAACGCGCAGCAGTTCAAAAAATGCAGTTTGTCATGTTATTCAACCATCAGGGTAGGCGTTTTATCCCGTTCAGAGCTATTTTTTTCTTTTGGCTGGAATCTCCGTACTTTAGACACTGTATCTGCGAAAAACGTTATAGGCGGAAAAGCGAAGGATGTGGGGGAAAGGCAGTTATCTCCGTTTCTAATGATTACCTTAATTGGGGATGAGATCCGAAGCGGATCATGGCCGAAGATACGAAATCCGGGTGTTCAGAAACTGATCAAAATAATTTAAATCCTTTCCAAAAAGCGTTTAACCTGATACTCGAATTCCCTGGCTTCGACTTCGATCGTCCTGTGTTTATCTTCCTCCACCACTGAAACAGCCACATATCCACCTGCGCCTTCAAACGAAATACAGCATGGATTGCGTTCTTTTTCTTCCAATCCTTCCCCACCCTCACCAAAAAAGTCAGAGGCGCGTATGATGATGTCTGCTGGTTTTAACCGGGTTTGTTTGGCTATTCGGATCATTGAAGCTCTCCTGTGATATATTTTTTCGTGGCATAAACTGAGCTGAAACCACGTTGCAGCAAATTGTGATAAGCATTCGGCCGCTTCCTGCAAATATGAAGATCCGGTGTGATATGGATATATGAAATGAGTTGTAGTGTGAGCGTTTGCACCAGGAAGCAGTAAATTAGGGTATGTACCGTACGGTCACCTGTCAAGCCGGGCGGCTTTTTTTGCAGGGAAACGTCAAAGTCTACTCTAACTGATTTAAATAGAAGCGATTTTCTTTACCGGATACGACAATAAAATCCCAAATCACAATACTCAAATTATTTACCCTGTTAAATGGTTGTTGATAGCGTGGACCAATTGATTATTAAGGTCAGAATTGTTACCGTTACCGCAAATTTCAAAGTGCCTATTTAACAGGGCAGGCAATATCAAAATCACAAATTCCAATGATTATAACATTACAATCACTTATCGGAGTTTTCGCTTTATTTTATATGTTTTGAATTTTGAATTTCGGTCATTGGTATTTATTTGAAAGTTGTTTTTTGACGCTTGGAATTTTCATGATTTTGATAAACGAATAACTCAATTTAATTCAAGCAATTAACTGTTTAAATGACGTGGCCCGGGCTCTTTTTGTTCAGGTCAGCTTGCCGCTGGACCTGAAAGCGTCAACGCTGGCTTTTTCGATGACCACACTGCCGTTGTTTTTCACGGCGCGAATTTCGCCGTATTCTATCAACTGGTAAACAATCTTGCGGCCGACACCCATATATCGGGCCGTTTCACCGACCGTCATCAAAGGCAGGGCTACATATTTTTGTCGATCAATTGCCATAATATTTTGCTCCTTTTTTTCAATGCGAGCTGAGGGCTCACTCAAAAATAACTTCACTTTTTATACGCCGATGCATCCCGCCTGACTACGTTACGAAAGCTCGGAATATCCAGATATTCCTGCGTTTTCGCGCCTTGCCAGACGGGCGCCTCAACGCCTAAAATTGTGAACTTATTTTTTCGTGAACCCTCAGAATTTCCTATAAGGATTATATCCGATTCATTCTACGCCTTGTCACACGGAAACGGTAATTCAAGGGGTTGATATCTGACTATAATGCCTTCAAATCCAGTTTCAACCTAGAATGTACGATTTATTGGGAAGAGATGTCGTGCGATTTTGATGCATTTGGCTTCGCGAAAACCACCACGCAGGAATAGGCTCCGCCTTCGACAAGGCAGGCAGGCCTACCCATGGATATGTCGAGGATTTTTAGCTAGTGCCCGTCCATAAATCAATTAAAATCAGTTTGGGCACTTAATAGTGTTTCCAATCCAGAAATGCGGATTTTTGTCCAAGATCAAGGAGATCAAGCGTTTGTGCGGAGACGTAGCTGGCTACGTCGCACAAACAAACGCGACGATTGACGCCGAGATGGGGCAAAAAGACCATTTATGGATGGAAACTAGCTATCATTTGGGCGCCTGCATCGTAGGCGGAAAGGTTTGCTCCTGTTTTCTCTGAGGCCATGGTTTTTGAAATGACGGTCCTGAAATCCTCTCGCTCCATGGGAAGATCGCCGATGGCCGCCAGGGCTCCGATCATCATGATGTTGCCATAAATCGGATTTCCCAGTTTCAGGGAGGT
>CALZJV010000034.1 GCA_945787595.1 uncultured Desulfobacterales bacterium
CCATCTTCATTGTGCGGCCAAATGGCTTTGCCGCAATAAACGTTAAATCCACTGTGGTGCCAACTCATCATGTTCTTGATCACAACATCATTGATTTTGCCTTCGGCTTTGAGCATTTTGAACACTTCATAGCGAAACAGCTTTTCTCTCCAAGCCGTAGGCTCTGCGAGCCGGAGGCAAGCTCACCGGTATCAGGCGGCGGGTAAACCCTGAAGGCGGCATCGTTGTAAAAGCAGCCATCGGTGGTCAGAACATGTAAATGCGGATGAAAAATTTTGTAAATATCCGAACTGAGCAATTCTTTTCGGATTTTGTAGATTGCACTTTCAAATCTACAAAAAAATTGAACCAGGATATTGTAGGTTTGCTGGACAAAGCTACAATTTCTGTGGACTATAGATTTCATGATTAACCCAATTATCTTGTCGCTTAGAGATTGCGTGCCAGAATCACATCCTGCCGATATTCTGATTCTATTATATATTTGTTTGGCAACTTTAATTTCGTCTGCCCGTACATTTTCGCAAGAAGTCTGAAAATCTTTTAAATTTAGACCTTGGCAGGTGATTATGGTTGGATTTTGAGGTGTTATTAAATTTTGAGAGGCAGATTAGTCGATGCTAAATGACAATCACGCCGATTGAAGACGATTGTCTGCTTTCAGATATCGTTTGAATATCTTAACCTTTAAGCTACTGGTATTATTGAATATATTATCAGAAATATGCAATTTAGCCCTAAGAACTGGGATTGATGATATCACGGGTTTAAAACGCGAGATATTATTATAACATTATGCACCTTCGATAAGTTTATAATCTTCAGCGAAAAGTTCTCTCATTATTCTTATCACACGTTCCGAAACTACCTCACCACTGGATTGAACTACATCATCCAAATGCTTTTTTAAATTTCTCCATGAAATAAACACCGTTTTTCCATCAGCATATTTCTTTAGCTGTTGTTCTTCGTCTCGAACGCTTTCAACAATCTTGAAGCTATCAGCAAATGTTTTTGTGATATTCTTTTTTACTAAATGCGCATGCGCAATAAGATCTTCTTCATCAATTTTGACGAAATTTTCACGACCTATAGATTTCATCAAAAACTTATAAGATTGAAGTGCAATAACTCCACTTGTGACATTCTGCACATTAGGCATATTGAGTTTGATTGATTTCACCATTGATACCGGATCGGTCTCATCCACATCAAGGCGAATAGTTTTCTCTTCCACATCAAGGCCAATAGTTTTTCGAGATGTACATCCCGCAGTTAGCCCTGCAATCAGCGAAAAGAGAAAAATTCTTCTAGTTATCATCAATTTGAACCTTTCTTCATACGCAAAAATACAATAATAAAACAGTAGTGCCCGATATTCTTCCAATGTTCAGGGAAACTGGACAAAAGCGTTTCTTTTTCAAATTCGATTGGCTTAAATTTTTCAGAAAATTTTTTAATACTTTCCTTGAGATCATCATGTATTCCTCTCATTCCAGATTCGGACGCAGCCAGTCCTGTTATTTCGATTACGTAATCTTCCGGTAGCTTGTCCCATGATCTTACTCCATATCCAAAATTTCCAAAATTTTTTGTCAATATTTGTGCCAGTTCTTTTCCATTGAGCACAATGAAAGTGTCAAAATTGCCTTTGTGACGGTAGTAAAACCTGAAGAGTGGATCGCGACTAGACATATTAGATTAGCCAACCCCATAAATTTTAGTTATCACAAACCGACCCAAAAGAACCCACGTCGAACATCGCAGCAATATATTGCGGAACTTCTGAGGAATCAAGTCTCCAATTGCAGCAGAAAACAGGCTAATTGCAGATAACAGGAACAAAAGGAGAACAGAATAAGGAGAAATGTAGTGGAATCAGCCTTGTATGTCAAGAAAAAATGGCTGTGCCTCGCAAAAAATCGGTGCGCGTTGAAATTATTGACATTTTAACACAGACCTGACAACCCTTCATCCATGATGAAGATCCTGCGAAAAATGCTCTTTAAAATACTTATTGGGCCTGAAAAGGATTTCGATCTGGTTCTGGAAAACCTTGCTTTTTCAGTGCGGATAAATCGAAAATGGTGAATTGTGTATCGGCTTCAGCTTCAGCGCAACATATTAAAGCAACCATCTGGCAATGTAAAAACTTAATGTTGCAACGGCTGAACAAAGAACCACTCCCCAGAGGATATCGACCAACACAATATTGAGCGGCCAATCTTTTAACAGGGCCAAATTCGTCAAGTCATAGGTTGCGTAAGTGAAAAACCCAAAAAGTGCGCCCCATACGGCGGCGACGGCGGCGTGTCGCAGTGAATCCTTAGCGACTGCGGGCAGGACGGCAAAGATCAGAATCCCGGCAATATAGATCAAATAAAAAATGATCGCGGCTGTCCAATTGACATTCGGACTGAGAATATATTTCAGATTTTTCTGGTAAAAATTCTTGGCCACAACTCCCAGCCAGATCAGGTCTATCAGGAAAAAAACTGGAACGGTGAGAAAATATAGCTTCAGATAAAAGGAAGTGTTCATATTAACCTCGAATCATTTATACTATTTTATCATCTTTAGGTTTACTTCCGTCTTTCATTATAATAGAAGGATTCACGTTCCTACTAAATCCCATCCTGAGAGTCGATTATTTTGCCGATTTTTCAAATACCGAGCGCAACCCCTCCACCCGCCGGCGGTTTGCGCCAAAGTCGTAATAGCCTGACTGAGATGCGGATTTTACATGAATGACACCTTCTTCCGGCGGAAAGTAGAACTCCACATCATCGACAAATTGAAAAATTCGGGAACGGAATTCAGCATGGACGTAGTCCGTTCCAACCTTCAACATGCGCACTCGCTTTGTGTTTTCCAGGATCTCGATCAGTTTTTTCCTGGCATTAGCGAGACTGCCGGCATATTGCAGTGGTTCGATATAATGCGCACTATCCGTGCTTTGGGTCGAGACGCAGTTGGGCGAATCCGGACAGGGTGCAAATTGATAAGGTCTTTCCGCCGGACCGGATTCAGCATGGGTTGCACTTAACAGAACGCAAAAATATAAAGACATGCGCTTTGAGAATAAACTATTCATGATAAAGTTCCGACCTCGTTGGGTAGTTTATTGGTTGACTGGTTGATCTGGTAAATTATGGTTATCAATTCAGCATGTAAGGAGTGTTGAAACATCAAGTGTCCAATTATTTTGCAAATACGGCATAAATCCATATTTGCACCACTTTAACAATCAACGAATCAACCAGTTAACGATATCTGAAGTTAATGATTTCATTTAATATTCTGAGTCAATTCGCCGCGCGCTGCCCTGCGACGTAAGGTTCGGTTTAAAAACGCTTTCAATTGTTCGAAGGCTTCATAATTAGCCGGGGTAATTAAAAGCGTCAATGTCGTCGCGCTGATCAGGCCCGACACAAAGGCCGTCGCCATGGGGGCCCAGGAGATGGATTTATTGGGAATTCCGATAGCCATCGGCAAAAGCCCCAGGGTGGTGGTTACAGTGGTGATCAGGACCGGGCGCATGCGGGCTGCGCAGGACTCGATGATGGCCTGACGCAATGGTTTTCCCAGGCGCAGCCGCACGTTCATAAAATCGATCAGCAGCAGCGAATCGTTGACAGCCAGACCGGCCAACCCGATAATGGCTAGAAAACTGCCGATGGTGAAGGTGGTGCGGGTGATCAATAATCCGAAAACCACACCGATCAGGGCCATGGGCACTGACGAGATGATAATCAGCGGTTGGACATAGTCTTTGAACTGGGTCGCCAGCACCATGTAAATGGCCAGCAAGGCAATAAAAAAGGCCATGGTCAGCGAGGCGTAGGATTTGCTGGTGGATTCGAATTCACCGCCGTAGGAAAACGTAATCCCGCTGAATTCATCGGGCCTGGATTTCACATAATTATTTACCAGAACCTGCACCCGGGCCGGAGACAGCCGGGAACCGGGCTTAATATCGGCGGTCAGCGTAACAGTCGGTTTGCCTTTATAGCGAGAATTCACATCAGGTTCAGAGACCGGTTTAACCTCAACCAAATCCCGCAGTAGAATCGGAGAGGCGCTGTCTTCGACAACCGGTATGCCGAGAATGTCCAAAGGCTCTGCTAGACCGGTACCTCTGATATTGCCCGTATCCGCTGCGCGGGCAATCCGCACCATTAAATCGACTTCTTCATCGATCGTGCGAAATTTCCCCACGTACTGACCATTTAGCGCTCCCGCTACCATCTGAGTGACCGTCGCCGGTTGCAGTCCGAACTCGAAAACGGCTTCCTGTTTGGGCACGAATTTGAAAGTTCTGTGGAAATTCGGCCGGTTGTCGGCTAGATCGACCAGATCGGCTAGCTCCGGATTTTGCTGCATGAAGGCCCTAAGCCGGTTGCTGGCATTAACTGCATCGACTAAGGTGGTCCCAGTTACCCGGATGTTGACCGCCTTCCCGGTGGGAGGACCGTCACTTTCCTTAAACACCCTGACGATGGGCACCAATTCACCGGCAGGATACTTTTGGCGCACGAAATCGCCCAGTTTGCGGCGGATGTAATCCAGGTGGAGCTGCGGATCGTTGGAAGGATTTTCTGGAAAGTCACGATACTTATCTTCCGGCAGCGTCACCACAATCTGAGCGAAATGGCTGCCATCGTGGCGTGCGTAATCCTCATCTTCGTAATAACCGGCACTGCCTGAGGTTGAATGGGCTTGAGCGGTTCCTAATGACATTATGTAGCCGGACAAATCACGGACAATAGCATCCGTTCTTTCGATGCTGGTCCCGACTGGAGCGGAAACCGTCACATGATAGCGGAAATAGTTACCCGGAAAAAACTCGACCTTGATCAACGGCAGCACCCCACTGGCCGATAGCACCAAAATCCCGACGGAGGTGATCAGAAGGAATGTCATTGCCGTAAAGGTGATGATTTTGTGATCTAAGATTTTTTCAACCGCCCAGCGATAGGCCTTCCAGAAGGGGGCGAATAAGCCGCTTTCCAGGTGGGAAAACGCATCTTCCGGGTCGTGTTCCCGCGGTGGACGCGTGGCTGGCGATCCGTCTTTGGGTCCCCATTCCAAAAAATGAATCGGTAAAATGAATAGCGCCTCAATCAGGGAGGCCAGCAGGGCGTAGGTCACGGTTTTGGGAATGTAGGCAAAGAAATCTCCGGTGGAGCCGGTCATAATCAGCATGGGAATAAAAGCCAGGATTGTCGTCAGGGCCGAGGCGATAACCGGCAACATGACTTCGGCGGTGCCGCACGAAGGCAAACAGACTGATGGTGTTCAACGACACCCCCGTAATTTTCATCATCAACACGCTGCACAAAAAGGCAAACGGGATACCGATGGCTGTCAGCATGGCGTTGCGAAAGCCCAAGGTGATCCATAACACGATCGTCACCAGGCCCAAACCGAGGAGCAAGTTGCCCCCCAAGGTATTGAGCGAGTCGTTGATTTCGATAGTGGAGTCATTCGTGAAAACGACCTGAATGCCGTCACGCGAATGCTTTGCTTCAAATTCCCGCGCAACTTTTTTAACGGTCTCGGAGATTTCAATGGCGTTTCCCGTTTCTTCCTTGGTGACCGACAATCGGACGGTGCTTTGACCATTGACGGACGGTATGACCGAAGGATCGCGGTGGCTCAGGCGGGCGCTGGTAACCAGATTGCGGACCCGAACGAAATTACCGTCGCCGTCTCGGCGAACGACTGTTTTAAGAACCTCTTCCTGAGAATTCAGGCGGTCGCCGGCATCCAGCATGTACTCCCATTCGCGGGTCCGGAAGCGGCCGGTGGGAATTTTGGTGTTGGCAGATCGGATGGCATCGACCACCTGCTGGAAGGTGATGCCGAATCGGCGCAAGTTGGCCGGGTCCAGCGAGACATGAAATTCGGTGTCATATTCACCCTCGATTTTAGCATCGCGAACGTCCGCAATGGTCAGCAGATTGATGCGCAACTCTTCTGCATAGCGTTCCAAACTGCGTTGGGACAAATCCCCCGCGATATTGACGATGACCACCGGGAGCCAGACATTGGTATCCAGGTACATAAAAGTGGGTTCGTCCGCATCCGGCGGCAGTTCATCTTTGATATTCAGCACTCGAAAGCGCAGTTCGTCATAGCGGGAGCGATAGTCCGAATCATCCAAAAATTTTACTTCCACCGATGAAAAATTACGGTAAGAGTCCGATTTGATGTACTCGACATCTTCCAGCCCATCCAGCGCCTTTTCGATTTCGGCTGTGACCAGCTGTTCGACATCATCGGCCGATGCGCCATAATAGACCGAATTAATGAAGACGTTGCCCATATCCACGACCGGCATATTTTCAAGCGGTGTCGTAAAGATGCTGAAGGCCCCAGCGACCACCAGGATGACGAAGACGACATTGAAGAGCACGGTCTGTTTGATGGAAAACTGGACAACGGATTTCATTGGTGGAATTTCTCAGGCGATTTGGTTTTTCATCGAATCTCCAATTGGAGAGGATACGAAATACGGTTTGCTATTATCACAGAGGACGGCGTAGCTCAGCGTGCCGGTTCCTGAACCGGTTCCAATCGGGACACAGCCGGCGCACGTAACAGTGTTCCCGGGGTCAGCCGGGGATCATCGGCGATGATTAAATGGTCTTTAGTTTGGCCGAGCACCAGCACCTTGACTTCGTCACCGGACTTCTTCAGAAATACGCGCGGATTTTCATAGCGGTCCATGACCGTTTTTTTAGGAACCCACAAGCCCTCGGTGGCTGTTTGCAGTGCGAGCCGGCAGGTCAGGCCGCCGCGCTTTGGTACCGGGTAACTACGCAGAATCAGCTCGATACTTAATTTGCGCGTCTTTTCGTCAAATTCCGGGTTGATCCAATTCACAGCCGCCCGAGCAGGTTTACTATCCAGCAGGACCTCAAATTCAGGGGTAAGGTTCTGGATGGCCGACAGTTCTTGGGCCGAAACCGACAGCGGCACGACGAGATGCTCGAAATCGGCGATTCGGACGATCGGGGTGTTGACGGTGACCAGTTCACCTTCTTCCACCAGCTTGGCGACGACAATCCATCCTGCCGGCGCGCTAATCGTGTGCCGTCTTTTGCGTTCTCGAAGTTCTTGAAGGCGGTTTTGGGCAATGGCAATCTCGACTCCTACGGCTTTGTGGTCGAACCGAGCCTGATCCAGATCCTCCCGAGTGGTATCCCGTCTTGATTCCGGCGTACTGCCGCGCCGAAAAAGGTTTTGGATGCGACGAAATTCCTTGTCAAGATAGTCAACTTTGGACCGTCGTTTTTTTTGGGAAATTTTCAACTGTTCCAGGGTCTGCCGGGTGCTGCTGATCTCCAAATCAATAAATGTCGGATCGATACTGAGAAATGGCAATTCGCCAATCACCTGACCATCATCGTAATTGATTTTGAGAACTCTGCCGGCGACTTCCGATGAGAGCGTCACGGTGGTTTGACTGCGGGTATAGCCGGTCAACGTGATGTCGCGACTTGCGGGCTGGACAATTAGATCCTCCTGGGCCTGAGCGCGGTTGTGATGCGGTATTAGGATGGCGACAACGACCATCGTCAGCGAAACGTAAAAACACCTGAATGCTTTTGTTACCCGGGTCATTGCTAATTGGCCACCTGGTTTCTTTCGGATATAAAGTCATCTTAGGATAATGAAATCACCCCGATTGAGCTAAAGCCAATCGGGAGTTATTCCTCAGCAACAGCGAACTACCAAAGGTGCTTTGGATTGTCAACGGCGATTTTGAACCCGGATGATACCTTCGCAATCCTGCAAAATGAGTTATCCCTATCGTTGCAAAAGCCGGGGGGCTTCAGAGCCAAGGCGTCAAGGGTCAAGTCCGCATCCGCCTGATGAGCGCTTTGTGCTGCAGGGCTAAGGTTAAATCATTTTTGAAAAATAACCCCTGATGGATTCGTAAATGGTCTGAAATTCGATTTTTGTTCATTGTAACACATTGAATTTACAAGCCCTGAAAATTGATTTTTGTGCTTTTTGCGCCTTTTTGCGGCCATATCAACCCTGATATTTGAAACTAAGTTTTCCAGCCTTAAACTATGGTGTTCAACTATATAAAATAAGGATTATTAGAATATTACCTGGAGATCACGAATTGATAATTACGTAAAAAAACGAATCGCGCATGGTTTCAAGGGGTCATGGGGGCGGGGTTTACGTCAAACTTGAACCGTTGATTTATGCTACAAAAAGGAATTATGGTTTAAATAATCCTAATCGGTATACTCATGATTGGTGAGACTAACGAATTTTAGTATGGATCATTGCGCAAATTTAAGGGTAAATGTGGTTCCCTGATTTATTTTGCTGGCTACCTGAATGATTCCTTTCATAGAACCCGCAAAAGCTTTTGCCAAGCTGAGGCCAAGACCAACGCCACCCTGGGATCGGCTTCGATCGCAACGGTAAAAACGCTCAAATATGTGCGGAAGGTCTTCTTCGGCAATACCGATTCCGTTATCTTGAAAGAAAATTTGGATCTCACTATCCTGTACCACCGCAGATACGTTAACGGTCCCATGATCGGGCGTATATTTGATGGCATTTTCCAGCAGGTTTGTCACAATTCGCTGCATCTTCTTTCTTGCGCCTCTAAATGGATAGGACTCCGGCAAACTGCAATTTAATTCTATTCTTTTTTCGTCGGCGACAGGTCTAAAGAGCTCGCAGGCTTCGTTTATCATCGCAACAATGTCAAATTTTTCTTCATGGGTTCCATTTACGCCGGCTTCGGCTTCGGTGATGTCTAGCATGGTATTAATCATATCGGTCAGACTATCGCACTCTTCCATGGTGCTGACCGCCATGTCCTTGTAATCATCCATTGTTTTTTCGCTAACCAAAGTCATTTCAGCGATGCCGCGAATCCTCGCCAGAGGGCTTCTAAGATCATGGGCAATGTTATCGTTAATCTCTTTCATAGAATTCAGCAGTATCTGAATCCGATCCAACATTTTGTTGAAAGTAGTACTAAGCCTTTCGATTTCATTCAGTTTGCCTTTGACCTCCACCCGTCGATCGTATGAACCATTGGATATATCCTCGGCCGTCCGGGTAACCTCCTCCATGTCAATCAGAGCCCGCCTAGCCAAATACCAACCGATAAGCGTTGAGCTAATGATCAGGAAACCCATTAAGATTGAAAATAAATTGCGGAAAATTTTTAGGTATTCATTGGCTTCTTCAAAGGTTTCTCCATTTTGCAGTATAATACCGGGTCCGATAACGGATGAAATCATTCGCGCTTCGTAATCACTCTCCGGTAAGACCAATGTCTGGAATATATGCTTTGTTTTATCACCCTGCAGCTTCAAAATAGAGTCTCTTTTTTCAACAAGACCCCATGATGACATATCGGTTGTTAGAAGTGTATTGCCGCTAAAATCAATGAGACGAAAAAATTCATCTTCCGGATCCTCAGATTCGGCTTCTTCAGCCATTTTATCCTTGAGACCCTCGATACCCAATTTGGCAAATTGTTCGGAATACACTTCTGCATCTTCGAGCATCTCACGATCCAATCGCTCCATTGTCACCGAATAGATCCGGTAATAGAAAATCGCAAAACTCATAAACGCCAATAAAGTAAAGGTTACCGTGTACAGAATGGTTAAGCGAAATAAGAGAGAATTTCCCAACCCACTAATTTTATTTAAAAACATAGCCAACCCCACGCACTGTATGTATCAATTTAGTGTCGAAACCTTTATCAATTTTATCCCGCAGATAACAAATGCGCGCTTCTACGACATTTGTCTGGGGATTGAAGTTGTAATCCCAGACATGCTCCATTATCATGGTCTTGGAAACAACCCGTCCGGCATTGCGCATGAGGTATTCAAGCAGAGAAAACTCAAGTGGCTGCAAATCTATTTCCTGACCTGCTCTGAAAACTTTACGAGTTTGTAAGTTCAGGGTCAAATCAGCAACCTTAAGCTCGACAGATAATGTGATCCGGGTAGATCTTCGCATCAGCGATTGAACCCGGGCGAGCAACTCGCTGAAGGCAAACGGCTTGACCAGGTAATCATCACCGCCGGTCTGCAACCCTTCGACGCGTTCGTCTACGGAACGTTTTGCACTTAAAATGAGCACCGGGATGTTAATTCTCTGATTTCGAATCTCTCTGATAATTGTCAATCCGTCGACGGTCGGCAGCATTAAATCAATTACGGCGACGTCATACGGTTCAGTCAGTGCAAGATGTAAACCGTCTTCTCCATCGATAACATGATCGACGGCATAACCGGCTTCCTTCAGACCGGTTTTGACAAAAAAGGCTATCTTTTGATCGTCTTCAATCAGCAACAGTCGCATAATTTAAGCTCATTAATTTGCATATAAAAATCTGGTATCAATATCGCTAAGTTGGGCTTTTATCCCCAATTGGGCACTATTTAAATAGTGCTCGCGCGCGTTGGAACGCGAAGTTTCCCAGATGTTGTTCGAGGCAGCGAATTTAGGTTCGGTGTAGATCTCATAAGCTATATCAATTGGTTTAATCACCGACGGGAATGTTTAATCCGGTGCTGATTGAAGCTGTGTGGTGGACGCAATCCTGTCTTTCCAAAGCGTTCTGAGAACCCTAAACATCAGCTTGGTGGATTGATCGGTCTCATCGATATAAAACCATGATTGCCTGTACTTCACCGCTACCGATGCATTTCTGGGACGCATATCTGCGCGAAAAATATGGACTTCTTTTCCGGCCAAGCCCGGTGCCGGGTAGTTGATTGCCAACCCCGATTCGTCATGCTCTTCCGGAACATCGATTGAGGCAGACAGCATCTCAATTAGATCATAAATTGAACTCGTGGTTATCGCTATGCTGCCTGAATCCGGTTCTTGAATTGCATGATAAACCGGCAGTATGATAGGCTCCGACATGTTTATTTTCTGAGGCTGATCAAGTAATGCGAGCAACTCTCGGATTTCCTGCGTCCGCTTTGGTTCGCAGTCACGGATGACGAGTGAAAATTGAACGTCCTCGCGTGGAACTCGGGCCCAGTAAAGGTGGCCGGTATGATTTAGGTCGATCATCAGGTCAACCAGGCGCAGGAAGCGCGGATCGGGGTCTGACAGGGGAGATCGGATAAAGTCGGGGTTTCTCAGGTCATTGACACTTCGGGTAATCATCAGGAACGGAAGTCGGCTTGACTTTACGGAACGTGCGAATACTACCAGGACATCCAAGGGCACAGGCGACATTAACCGACTGAATTGCTCTTCGCCCTCAATCGGGGCATATGAAATTGTCGGACTTTCCTCGTAACCTAGTTCAGCGCTCAAGGGGACCAGGTTTGTCTCATAGTTTTCGCGCCGACCAAGTGCAAATTCGGCGCCGGCGCCGGCAGCGAAGCGAAGGTTGGCGGTCACATTTGTCACCGCCAGCATGCTGATGGTTTCTCCATATCGGTTGCGTACAACTGCCATCAGCATCTGCTGGTCCTCCGTTTGGTTAATAACCTCATTGTAAGCGGCTCGGCCGTTCGCTATTGATTGGGGCCCAATGACACTGCATCCATAAAGTGCCCACAAAAGCCCACAACACCCAGTAATAAAGCGATAAGGACTCAATCTCGTGTGACAAACTCGCATTTTTACCTCCCCTGCTTTCTCGTCAGGCGCTTCTGTATCCATAGCATAAACACGAATGAACTTTTCTGTATCATTATAATTGTGTATCAGTCAAATCATGCATAAATAACGACATTTCAAGCAATTTAATGTACCAAGATTACATTATGATGACATTACCTGAACATTATCTTTTGATAATGTTAGAATTATTGTTTATAGTTCAATCATGACATTGACAAGATGACATGTTGTCTTAAATTTGTCTAAGAACTAATTTATTAAGATTTTAAGAAGTGGAGAGGGTAAAAAAAGAATATTCCGGAGGATATCATGGACAAAGACACTCGAAAAAATGAATTGTTCGCCGACGCAATGTCAAACCTAATGAAAGACAAACTCGTAAATGCTGTTGCTTGACACTGAAAGAAAAGCAGGTCCAAATCTGTGCGAGCAGAACGTTTTATGTGATTTAGGTAGAACCCGCCTGATAACGGATATGCACGTCTCTCTGGGGAAACGGAATCTCAATGCCGGCTTTGGCAAGCTCTTCGAATATCACAAAATAAAGATTGCTTCGAACACTGCGCCGCGGCGTCTTGCGGACGTCAATCCAGACGAGCAATTCGAAATTGATGGAGTTGTCGCCATATTCCACAAAGCGTACTGCCGGCCGATGGATTTTATTCACCTCCGGTTCACTCTCCGCAGCCGCCAACAGGATCTTTTCAACTTGGCGCGGATCTGCCTTGTATGAAACACCGACCAACAGTTCTATGCGGATCAGCGGTGAAGACAGCGTATAATTCACCATGGTGTTGGAAATCATGTTGGAATTGGGTACCAGATATTCGATATTGTCGCGGGTTTGCACTTTGGTGGCCCGCAGGTAGATGTCCGTTACTTTTCCCATCATGCCTTCGACCTCGATCCAGTCACCTTTACGGATTTTTCCACCAAAAATAATCGTAAAGCCGCTGATCACATTGGCGGCCATATCCTGAAGGCCGAGGCCGATACCGATGCCGATGGCGCCGGCAAACACCAACAGGAATTGGAGGTTGAGCCCCAGGATGTTCAGCGCAATTAAAAATCCGATCCCGAGAGCGGTGTATTTGAATACGGTGTTGAGGGCATACCCGAGGCCCGGATCGATGCCAAATGAGGGGTATAGCTTGTAATCAAAATAAGCCTGGGCCAGGCGGGAAACATAGACAATGGTCAGCAGAATCAGAATCGCCTTTACGATTAGCCAAAAGGTGACAGTGGTATCGCCGAGCTGAAAAATTGGGAAAGACATAATGCGCTGCAGGGGATTTAATAACCCGAGCATATTAAGAACAATAATCAGGGTCGCCACAACCGTGGCGTATTTGAGAATTGACCGCAATGCGCCGACGAACATCCGGGCGTCCTCATCGGTGCGGTCAAGTCTAAGATACCAGTTGTCCAGATAGCGCTTCAGAGTGTGAAAGAGCAACATAATGACAACAAAGGCAGCGCCGGTAAACCAGATTTTAATCAAGACCAGTCGGCCTAATGCCCTATATCCGAAGCTCCATAACAGAGCGGCCAGAAAAGACACGAGTAGCAGGGGAAAGTAAAACCGTCCCAGAAACCTTCGAAACCACAAATAGCTTTGAATTGGCAGTTCCGGCAACAGCGACATAAAGGCTTTCTTGTTGAGATGCATTATCAATAATACGACGATGACGGATACCGATATCGCAAAACGCAACAGCGCCAGGACATCTTCGCGGATCTCAAAAACTTCCGCCGTCCAGTATGCCGCTATACCGAAAATCGCATACAGCAATGCCAGCCGTGCCCAGCGATAAATTGTCCGGCCATACTGGGCAGTCACCTTGAAGAGGTCTCGGGTAAGCGATTCCTTCAGCAACCGCAATAAAAGAGCCCCGGCAGCCCAGAACCCGAGCAGACGCCCGATGAGTTGAAACCAGGCCGCCGCATAGTCAATCAGGGCGTTGATAAGCGCAAATGCCCCGAGCAACAATAGCGGGATCAAAGCCGAAACCACCACCTTGATGCCGGACATAACGAAAGGATAGGTGACTTCCGGAATATACGCAGACAGCGGGTCAACCTTACGTTCCACCCATTCCATCACCCGCCGCTGACCCAGCAAGCTGTATAAGACACCGGCGAAAAAACCGAACACAAGAATGGATCCGATCACGCCCAGCACCCTACTTTGCTCGATCACAAAACGAGTAAAGACCGGGATTTTTCGCGGCAGTGACACCGCCAGATCGTATAAATAGGTGATGGTATTAAAATTCCAACCGAGAGGGATGCGGTCAAAAAGCGAACGCGCTTTCTGCTGAAACTCCTCCTTGACCTTGGTGGCCTCCCGAATCATGACGTCGTCCATTTTATCGGATATGGCGATTGAAGGTTCCTTCTTTTCTGCAGCAGCGTCTGATTTATCCTGGGCGTCGGAATACGGGACGGCTGTCAAAATTCCGGCGAACAATAGAATTAAAATGATTCTAATGAGTTTTATCATCTAATGCCCTTTTTTTCGGCTGCAATTGTACGACTGCTTATTCTATGGCACATAGGATTTTGATTTTTGGAAAGGTGATTTTTGCGATCATCTCTCAGATCTTTTTTTAATTTTTTTTCACAATAACAACTAAAATCCCTTAACGCAAGGCACCATAGGTTAATAATGACAGTACATACAGCAAGATCGTAAGAAATGAATGCCGTGTTCTCCACCTAATCAGTCCTAAATTTTTCTATTATTTTTCCCCTCTCAATGAAGTTGGTGATGTCATCAAGGGCATTTTTATAAACAGTCATTGCTGTTTGCAGTTTATCGACGATCGGATCTTCCGTACCCAACCTCTTCTCTGCTTTAGATAGTAACTTCTCACCTTTTGAAAAATGAATCGATATTTCAGCCAATAATTCTTTTCGTTTCTCGTGTCTTTTGCGCTCCCCGGCAATAATCGGCAAAAGCCTTCGAACTGAATACTCCACCAAAGCATCCCTTGGGGCATTATGCTCATTGCAAATCATATCCAGAAAGGACAAAGACCTGCGGCTGATGACAAAGGTTTTTTGGATTCGCCGATGGCGATCAAATTCGGTGTTTTCGAGTTCACTGGCCATGTTCTTTAAGATTTGAACATCTTCCATTAAATGGTCAAAAACCGATTTTTGTTTGATCCCCAACTGGGCCGAAAGGATACTGATAGCATCAATACAATCTTCAGAAAGTCGAAATGTGGCTCGCACCGATTGCCGCCCCCGGAGATCCAGCGCTGATGGGTTAGACACAGATATTCTCATATCTATTTGATTTTTTACAGTTTTTTTCATAAATTAGCTCATTTTCCAAAGCCCATCCAATGATATTACTATAATATAGATAAATATTTCAGTAATGCAATATTTTTTTTATTGTGGATCTTGACAACAAGTAATTTATTTTTATTATATAATCAAAATTCGATGAATGTCATGTGGATGGGTTGGAAACATAGAAACTTTATGGTCACTAACAGCTAAACTAAGGAGGTGTAAAAATGATTTATCGCAGATTTTTTAACATGCCCACTTATAGAATCAGGAGCCCGTGGGATGAGTTACATCGGATGAGACAGCAGCTTGAACAGATGTTTGATGATACTCCGCAACAACGAGCAAGTTCCGGCGTTTTTCCACTGACCAATCTAACTGAAGACAAGGACAACTATTATGTTCGGGCCGAATTACCCGGTGTGAAAGGAGATGAGCTTGACATTCAGGTTACCGGCAACAACCTTGCTATTTCCGGTGAAAGAAAGATCGCTGCGGTAGAAGAAGGCGCCAGGTATCACAGAAGGGAACGCGAAGCCGGCACATTTTCCAGGATGATAGGACTTCCGGGAGAAGTCGACACTGATAAGGTGGAGGCCAATCTGGAAAACGGTATTTTAACCATTGTGGTTGCAAAAGCAGAGATCGCAAAGCCCAAGCAGATTACCATAAAGTCGTGAAAAAAGAGTTTCACAAAGGAGGGAACTAACCATGGCTGATACACAGAGCAAAGAGCTTAAGGTTCGAGAAAAGCAAGAGGTGGCCAGTCCTGCCGAGCAAACCACACCGGGATTGGTCTTCACACCTGCTGTCGATATCTTTGAAACGGAAAAGGAAATTACCCTGCTCGCCGACATGCCGGGCGTCAAAGCAGATGATCTAACGATTGATCTGCGCGACAACACTCTGACCTTATCGGCAGATATTGCCCCCGTTGAGAACACCGGTGAGGAAGAAATTTTGGTTGAGTATGAAACCGGCAGGTATTACCGTCAGTTTACATTAGGTGAGTTGGTTAACCAGGAAAACATTGATGCGAAGCTAAATGACGGCGTTCTTCGCTTATCGCTTCCAAAAGTGGAAAAGGCAACGCCTAAAAGGATTACCGTCAAGACAGGATAATTGGATTAAGGAGCCGGAAACCTGCGCGAGCAAGATTTGCGGGATTCCGGCTTTGATTAAATCCATTGGGCGAATTTAAATTTCGTCTAACAGATTTTGAATACATTCGCCTTTTGTTTGGTTGGTGCTAAATTAGGCTGATATAATAGGAGGTGGAAAAATGTATAGACATCCCCAGACCACCCCTACCTTCATCAGCCATTCAGCTCAATTTGGTTAAACCGCTTGAGGCCTATAAATAGAAAACCCAATAATATTCTCTGATATTTATTAAGGATTCAATTTTAAGACTTTAGAAAGCATAATAATTAGCTGAAGAGGTCTGTCATGGCAAAAAGTTACTTTGCCATTCTCGGTATTTCATCGGGTGCGACAGCGGATGTAATTAGGAGCGCATATCGTCGTCTTGCTAAGGAATTTCACCCGGATAATTATTCAGGTGGCAGCGAGAGATTTCAGGATATTCAGGAGGCCTACTCGGTGCTGGGAAATAGCCGGAGACGACGTGAATATGAGCAGAATATCAGAAAAGTGTCGCCAAAAACACCTTTGAGACGAGGATACTATCCTGAACCCGAACCGCTGATTCCCGAGCAAAGCCCGGTCGATCTGGGTGAAGTATCACCAGTGCGATCTTTTCAGTCCTTCACACCCTCATTTGACGAAATCTTCGATTGGCTGTGGAATAATTTTTCCAGTTTAGAGCAACCAAAATCCGGTCGTGTTAAACACCTGACGCTTGAGGTGACGCTCACATCTGAGCAGGCGCGTCGCGGTGGCAATGCCAGGATCATGGTACCAGCCCAGGCCGTTTGTCCAACATGTCGAGGCCACGGGGGCGTGGGATTTTATGAATGCAGACGATGCGCCGGTGAGGGTGCGATTACCGGTGAGGCACCTGTTTCCATTGCATTTCCACCGGGTCTTACAAAAGACCATGCGGTTCTTATACCATTGGATCGATTCGGAATACGAAACGTTCATATTACCGTATTGTTTCGACCAAAAGCCAATAATTCGGCCTGATGAAGTTTAAAAAGGATTCCAGAAGGGCGCGGGGGGTTTTGTGGTGGTTCAGCGACCAATTCCCGGCTGAGGAAAGGAGACAAAACTCAGCATCATAATCTGAACCACCACATGGAGGAGAAAATGAAAATCACAGCATTTTCACTTCGTAAATAGACCATTTGACGGCAAAAGTTACAGACGAATGCAGCAATCAACTTTTTTAACTGAAGGTTCTCAACGCGCTCATGCCCCCGTCAATGGGCAGAACCTGACCGCTAATCCAGGTTCCGGCGTCTGAGAGTAAATGAGCCGCCGCGCAGGCAATTTCCTTGGGGGGGTTCCGACCCTTTTTAGCGGATGACGATCCGCCAATGCCTTGCGTTTTTCCTCACTGGATAAAAGATTCTGTACCAAGGGGGTATCGGTAAGAGAAGGAGGGATTACATTCACCCGTATCCGGGGAGCGAATTCGGCAGCGAGCGAGCGGGTCAGCCCTTCGACGGCCGCTTTAGCGCTGGCCACCGAGGCGTGAAAGGGCATCCCGGTATTTACTGCCACCGTGCTGAATAAAACAATAGAGGCACCTGACGGGGATTTTTTTAACTGCTTTATACAGCCCTGGATTACCCTGACCGCTCCCAAAAGATTAATATTAAAATCTTCTCTAAAATCATCGATAGTCAGACGCTGAAATGGTTTAAGCACGATCGTGCCCGGGCAGTATACGAGTCCTTGTAAGGTTTTGGGCAACGTTTCCAGGTCGAGCAATTCGTCTTTTATATCGAACATAAGATGATGAACGCCCGGAATCTCAGCCAATGTGTCTGCGGTTCTCGAACCCACATAAATTTCGTGATGGTCGTCATTGAGAACTTTTACTAGTTCTAATCCAATTCCTGAACTTCCTCCCACAATAAAGATATTTTTTTTATCCATGACATATCCTTTCTCCGGGGATTATCTTCAGACGCCGCCATCTATTGCCACTGGAAACTCCCTAGTATTTGCGGTAGAGGTCATGCAATCGTCGCTTTAGAGATTATATTTTTTTTGAATCGCTTTCATCGGCCCATCTCGGTGGATTTAGATTATCTTATGTGTTAATATAAGTTATCAATTCAACATGGCGGCATAGCCAAGTGGTAAGGCAGAGGATTGCAAATCCTTTATCCCCTGGTTCGATTCCGGGTGCCGCCTCCAGAATGTCCTCGCATTGGCTGTGTAGAACGATGCGTATTGGATTCCAAAACCACGATCTTCAAATAATCAATGATTGTTTAAAACCATAAACTTGCGGATCATTCGCTTCGTGGTTTAACTTCCACCTGCGGTCTTCATTCACTGGGAATGCCTCACAAATAAGTTTTTCTAGTTAGGTCGCTTTTCAGGCGATCGGCCTTTTTGCGGATTTTTTTCAGATCCGCATCGCTCTTCCGATCCAGGTTACGAAACTGCAACCCCATCCGCGGATTTTTTCGCAACCGATGGTGGTTTCTTGAAAGGAAATCCCAGTAGAGGGTCGTAAATGGACAAGCGCTCTCTCGAATCGAATCCTTGGGATCATAGATGCAATTCGCGCAATAATTGCCCATCTTGTTGATGTAGTTGCCCGATGCAGCGTACGGCTTGGTGCCGATGATCCCGCCGTCGCCGTATTGACTCATCCCCAGCACATTGGGAAGGGAGACCCAGTCAACGGCATCCGCATACATGGAAAGATGCCATCGATGGACGTCATATGGCCGGACGCCGAGCAGCAGCGAAAAAAGCCCCATCACCATCAGACGCTGAATGTGATGGGCGTAGGCATGGTCGATCAATTGTTGAATGCAGATATGGATGCAATTCATTTCTGTTTCCGCTGTCCACATGAATGCCGGCATCGGTAAATCGGCCTGCAAGGCATTCATCTCTGCATATTCAGGCATTTTCAACCAGTATAAGCCCCGGACGAATTCCCGCCAGCCCAGGATCTGTCTGACGAAGCCCTCCACCGAATTGATCGGAGCGCTTTTGTCCCGGTAGGCTTGAATCGCCCCATCAATCGCCTTACGTGGATCGAGCAGATGCAGATTAAGAACACAGGACAGCCGGGAATGATACAAGAAGGGATGATTTGTCACCATTGCGTCCTGATAGGTGCCGAAATGCGCCAATCGATATTTTACAAAATCCCGCAGTGCGTCAAGCGCCTGTTCGCGATTGACCGGGTAATCGAAACTTCTCAGGTGGCCCGGGCTGTCCGGCAACTCGCGCTGCACGAGTTTTATCACATCCTGGGTCGTCTGATCGGGATGAAAAGATCGGGGCGGTTTGATTTTTGGTGGGCCTTTTTTTCCGAAAACCCCTCGATTGTCCTGGTCGAAATTCCATTTTCCTGCCTCCGGATCCTTACCTTTCATCAGGATATCATGATCCCGTCGCATTTTGCGGTAGAACGTTTCCAAAAGAAGGGATTTGCGGCCCTTGGCAAATGCGTTGAAGTCATTAATTGTCGACATAAAATGGCGATCCGGCCTCACATCAAGCTCACAATTCAAGCTTTTGGCCGTTGTTTGTACACATTCAAGGACGCGAAAGTCACCGGGTCGGACACAAATGATCCGCTGTGGTTGTATCTTGTGAACCCATCGTGTGATTTCCGTCTCGAAGCTGCCGCGATTGTTGGGGTCATCGAGCGTTACGTAGTAAACGGCACAGCCGCAGTCTTTTAGGACTTCCGCAAAATGCCGCATCGCTGAAAAGAAAAAGGCCAGACGAATTTTGTGCTGGGGAATGTAGGTGGCCTCTTCCTTGACTTCCATCATCAAGACTGCATCTTTACCAGTGTCAAAATCGTCAAATGCTGCGGAACCCGAGTCAAGTTGATCGCCGAATACCAGGACTAAATTTCGTGTTTTTTTCCCATTTTTTCTACCCATAGTTATGCCCACCTTTTTGCGACCTCGAGGATAATGATTACTAGATTCCGATACTGCTAGCTAAGTTATTGAAATTATATTTTTAGACGATCTCCGGATTATATCTGGCGACAACCTATTGATCTCAGTAATTTAGTCATTAGTTTAGAACATAATACCAGCACCTATGAGACGTTTTCCCGTCAGGAAGTGGTTCTGGGTGGGATCGGCCATCGTGCAGCTGTTGATGCTGATATTGATGATCGTCGCAGCATTGACCTTGCCGCCGTTTGCAGCCGGAATCTTGGTGGCGACATTTCTGCTGCTATTCAGTTTGGCCCGGGGCGTGGGGTCGCTGTCCTTTCAGGATGTCACCGGCAAAACCATACCCAACTGTTGATAACAATGCTGGCGTATGAGCATCCATCAGCCAGATATTTTATATGGTTCCGGTATTCGTTGCTACCCACCCTAATGTCGGCAGAGTTTACTGCAACAATTTATTAGACATATAATAAATAATACTTATGCAATATCAAAGAAAATTTTTTGTGTAATCGTATTGCGAGAGGAACTTAGGCTGCCGCTGGAAATTGGAGGTGGCACATGAATATTTCGCCTCATTACGATCCGGAGGTAGATTTGAGCAGAAAAAAAAACCTCTAGTCAATGTGCGGAGGGTATAATAAGTGTCTGTTGGAATTTGAGAAAGAGTCAAACGTCATTGTTTCGGATAGCCGATAACTTTTATGTTTGATATTATCCAATTCAAGTGACGTTTGACAATATTTATGTTGCCCCAGACTAAGAGAAATTTATCCAAGCCATGACTCATTTAGGCAATATGACAGTATCGATGACGTGGATGACGCCATTGCTGCATTCGATGTCGGTTTGGACTACCTTTGCATTGTCGACCATGACAGTGTTCGCATCCATAGCAATCATGAAACTCTGACCATTGACGGTTTCAGCCTCTTTCATGGTCATGACATCTTTTGCCATAACCTTACCGGAAACAACGTGGTACGTGAGTATTGCCTTTAGCTTATCCTTATTTTCCGGTTTCAGAAGATCCTCCACCGTTCCCGCCGGAAGTTTCGCAAAAGCGTCATCGGTCGGCGCAAAAACGGTAAATGGTCCTTCACCTTTTAAGGTTTCAGCCAGATCGGCGGCTGTAACAGCAGCCACAAGTGTCTTGAAAGAGCCGGCACTAACTGCTGTGTCGACGATATCCTTTTTGGAGTGCGAACTAGCAATCAAGGCTGTTGTTGACAAAAACACCAATAATACACCAACTACTAAGATTTTTAATTTCATTTTAGAACTCCTTTTTTTAATTGTTAATAAAATCTGGTTACTCTTTGTCTTTGATTCTAACTACCGTATCTTATTTGTCAATGTTATGATTAAAAATAATTTAATATTTATCAAACTTAATAATTTGACGACGCCGAAACGGGCGAAAATTCAATCTCGGGTCGATTCAGGATTCGATTGAGATTGGAATCAGCGGCATTAATACCCTCATTGGGCGGCATTAATGCGACCTCAATGGCGTCATCAATGCGGTCTACCAGAACGAAATCCATGGCGTTGCGCACCTCGGAAGGCACATCTTCAAGATCTTTCTCGTTGCGCTTCGGTAATATAACCGTGGTCAATCCGGCCCGATGGGCTGCCAGGATCTTCATTTTGATGCCGCCAACCGGAAGCACCCGCCCGCGCAAAGTCACCTCGCCGGTCATGCCGACATTGCTTCGTACGACACGGTTGCTGTACAGACTGGCCTGCGCCAGGACCATCGCAATTCCTGCCGAAGGCCCGTCTTTGGGGATCGCGCCGGCCGGTACATGCAAGTGGACATCCGTCTCCTTGAACGTTTGCGGTTCGATTTCCAAGTTTCTGGACTTTGAAAGAACGTAGCTGTGGGCGATGCTGGCGCTTTCTTTCATAACATCGCCAAGCTGACCGGTGACCGTTAGTTTTCCATTGCCCTCCATACGGGTTGCCTCGACAAACAGAATGTCCCCGCCGACGCTGGTAACCGCCAAACCGGTAGAAATACCCGGCACATCGATCGTCTCGGAGACCTCACTTTCATACTTTTCTTTTTTCAAGTATTCCGCCACCAGCTCAGGCGTGATCATGACGTGTTCCCAGGTCGTGGTTGTCAATTTTACAATTGCTTTTCGACAGATGGCACCGATGAGTCGCTCCAGTTGACGAACGCCGGCTTCGCGGGTGTAGTCGCCGATAGTTTTGCGAACCGCCTCATCCATGAAAGTGACATCACTATCCTTGAGTCCGTGACCGGTCAGCTGTCGTGGTATCAGATGCCGCTTGGCTATCTGGAGCTTTTCCAGTTCGGTATACCCGTCCAACTGAATGATTTCCATGCGATCTCTCAACGGCGCCGGGATGGTCTCCAACTGGTTGGCGGTCGCAATAAAATCAACATCGCTCAGGTCAAAATCAACGTCCAGATAATGATCGCGAAAGGCCGAATTCTGCGCCGGATCCAGAACTTCCAGCAGGGCGCTGCTGGGATCACCGCGCCAGTCCATGCCGATCTTATCGACCTCGTCTAGCATAAAGACCGGGTTGCGGGTGCCGGCGCGTTTGATTGCCTGGATGATTCTTCCCGGCATGGCGCCAATGTAAGTCCGGCGGTGGCCCCGGATTTCAGCCTCGTCTCTGACACCGCCCAAGCTCATACGGGTAAATTCTCGACCCATGGCCCGCGCGATGCTCTGTCCCAGAGACGTTTTACCAACGCCCGGCGGTCCGGCGAAGCACAAAATAACACCTGTTGCAGCAGAAACCTTCGATTGCGAATCTGCCTTTTTACCGGCGTCGCGGATGGCCAAAAGGTTTCGTACCGCCAGGTATTCGACGATGCGGTCTTTAACTCCCTGCAGGCCATGATGATCTTCGTCCAGGACGCTTCGGGCAATACCGATATCGGTTTGCTCTTCGCTGGAACGATTCCAGGGGAGATCTAACAACCAGACGAGATAGGTCTTCACCATTGCATATTCTGCAGACTGAGGCGACATCTCCTCTAAGCGCTCCAACTCTCGCATGGCTTCCTTGCGGGCTTCATCCGACATGTCTGATTCCGCAATTCGTTGCTGGTAGTTGTCCGGTCCCGATTGGGTTTCATCCGATTCGCCCAGCTCTTTTTTAATCGCTTTGAGTTTTTGCCGTAAGTAATAATCCCTTTGGGACTTGCTCATTTCATCGCGCACCTCCGACTTGATTTTCTTACCCAGTGAAAGTATCTCTTTTTCACGTGATAGAAGCTTTAACAGTTTCCGTAGTTTTGTTTTGAGGCTGTCTTCCTCAAGCAGCGCCTGACGCGTTTCAAAGTCGATTTCACTGTGTGCTGCGGCAATATACGCTAAATACAATTTATCTTTAACCCGTCTCAGTTCATCAACTGCCTCCTTGGGAACGTCGAGAGACAATGAGAAAATTTCCTGGGTGAGGTCGCGGAGACTGCGGTGCAATGCATCGGTCTCGATGTCACTTTCGACGGTCTCCGGTATTAGCATTATTCTGGCCTTCAGAAAATTTTTCCCGGGGATCCATTCCGCAATACGGAATCGTTTCAGGCCGTGTGCAATCAACAGCACAGTATTGTCAGGTGCCCGGGTGACATAAAGGACCCGGACCACCGTTCCGGTTTCATATGCCTGACCGGGCAGCGGAATCTCATCGGTCTGGTTCTTGATGCCGACAACACCGATTAACCGATTCCCATTCATTGCGCTTTCGACAAGCGATGAGGCACGAGAGGTGACAGCCAGCGACATGTTGAGAGATGGAAATGCTACCTGGTTTTCTAACGGTAAAATTGGAATCTCATCAGGTATATGATTAGGGTCCACCTTAACCACCGCTTTTTCTTCCGGGGGAATATATTCTGTTACCATTTTTATAATCTCCAAAGTGATAGTTGTGACCTGATTCAGAAGATTGACTTAACTGAAAATTAGGAATTTGGTCATATGTTATTATTTAGACACAAATTAAACAATCTTGGGGCCTTGTCAAAAATAAAATATTTGAATAAAGTCGATTAATAAAAAAATATTTGAATTACAGAATGTTAAGATACAATTATTTTTCATCCTAAAAAATATGTCTCTATCGGGTTGTATTTTGAAAATTGACAAAACTAGAATAAACCTTGTTGCTTTGAGTTGTTGATCCGGCTTTCCTCGTATGAAACTTCATTCAATTAGACAGGATTTACGGGATTAACAGGATATTTCTGGTTTGGTATCGTTTTTTTTATATCCTGTCCATCCTGTTGATCCTGTCAGAAAATCAAACGTTTATGCTGTTAAGTTTTTTATTCGATCAAACTGGCCGCTTTTCAAACCAGCGGCGGCGCTGAACCCGAATATTATTGAACGGAATAGTGGTCTGAAACTTAGCGAAAGAACCTTGGAGAGATTAACCGCGTTAAATTGTAGCCAAAGGGAATATTAAATCTAAGGATGGATATGCCTGAAAATGAAAAGGTTCAGAATATTATGGCGGCTGTAAATCCTGCCCCGGGGCCGGGTCCCTTTGCAGGATCTGAAAATACCCTGAAGAAAGATATCATGATGGTTGCCAATTCGCTGGCTGAAATAAACACCCGAGAGGACGACGTCTTGCATTGCTGTTGGCAACCAATGCAAGAGCGTTTGCAAAGATCATCTGCGAGCACTGAAAAGAGAACCTATAGCCACTTTCACGGGAGAACAGATGCCCCTTCTAAGGTAAGGGGCATCATCTCATAGCGAACAAATTCGTCAAGTGTCCGCAATTGCTAAGTCCATCGATTCGTAAATACGATAACGTATTTACTCACTCAGGACTTAGTGCTGAGTAAGCAATTATGTCGGATTGATCAACAATTATATGTTACTGTAATTGCGAATCGAAGCACTAAGCAGCATTGTAATGTATCACCGCTGCGGGTTCGAGAATCCGAAATGTGAATGATTCGGTGTAATAAAGTTTGACCTTGTCGGAACTGTGGGAATCGTAACCGACGGCCATATCCCGTCAGATAGGGACTTAGCACCACCTGGCCGCCCAGAATATTTTCTGCCTGCATCTTTACCGGGTAGCCTTGCAAGTGTGCCGACATCAGACTCCACAGCTTCGGTCCGACGACAAAAGCGTAAGGGCCCTCAACCGCGCGTCCGGCAAAAACGGTAATACCTTCGGCGATCGCTTCGAGCAATTGCTCGGGTTTGGAGCCCATCGTAAGGCATTCGTCTCCGGTGCAAAGCGCAAGTCCTCTGATATTTGCTTCGGGTAAGCCGTGGTAGACAACTTTTTCTTCAAATAAAGCGATTTTTCGTGCGGCATCTTCCAAATTGGCAAGGTCGACATCTTTGGCGCCGCGGACCACGTTATCTAATTCAATGACGTCGAGTTCGAATGGTATCCGCGTCTCGACAAGATGATGAACCTTGTGAATGCCATAGGTAACGGCATCTTTGGGCTGCTTTTTTGGAAATTCCAAACGACCTTCGGGAACACCCGGAAAATCGGTTCCCATCGGACCGGTCACATCGATCACCTTCCGGGCAGATAGAATCGCTTTTAAACTGCGGATGGCCTGTTCGTCAATTTCCATCCAGGCTTCGGCGGGAATCGGCGCCAATTCTCTCTTTAAAATATCCATTTTAGCTCCTTTCACTAGCTGCAAGACAATTAAATTTTAATCAGCTCAAGCTTTCAAACTTCCGATACCTAGGCCGTGAGCAGTGGTCGTGCCGGGGCCGCTCACAGCCGGCTGAGGACCTGGGACGGGCTTGGCGGCTTGCGTGGCGATGGCACCGGGAACATCAGGCAATTTAATCCCCAGTAATATATTTTTGGCTTCGACAAACAGTTTGCCGAGGTTATCAAGATCCTCGGCGGACATGACTTGCTGGGCCAACGGGAAAATCTCCATTTCTTCTTCATCAAGGTGGTGGGTCGTATATTCCCCCAAGCCTTCAATCTTTATCGGAAAATGCTCGTGTTCAGGTGGGAATCCCTCTGCATCTTTAATAATCAGTTCAATGATGTGATGTTCGTTGACTGCCTCCAATGAATCATGTTCTGCCTCCGGTATCTTTGTCAAAATGTCATAAAAGTATTTTTCTTCCATGGTGTGATGAACAATCAGATGACGTGTGAATTCTTCAAATGCGTTCGGGTCATTTTCAGATTGGGCATAAAGCTGTCTCAAGGTTGTGTGGTGCGCAACCAGCTCGTTAGTAATCATAAATCCTCCATAGGTTGTATGGTTTGGGCTAATTTTGGTTCAGTAAACAATCCGAGCCCAGAGGGCCCGGCAGGGATACTTCGTTATTATATCGAATCCATTTGTATCCAAGAAAGCCTAAATTATCGAGGATGACAACTCGGAGGATTCGGTCTCTGCGGGTGCAGGTAGAATGTCTTAGCTTGATCGATCCCAAGGAGCCTGAACTAAGGTTTATGGAATGACAAACATCCTAATTTGGCAGCGATAATGCCAAAACAGAATCGAATTGTCAAGATAGAGGTTTTCAGGATTTCCCATTCTCTATTTTTTCATTTTTTTCCTGGCGGTACGTTTCAATCATTTTCTTGGTCTGGTTTATTCGCTTGGTGATCAAGATAGACCTTGGGCAACTTTGGGTGCATTTGAAGTGGTTTTGGCAGGGCCAAACGCCGTCAGGGTGGTCAAGTGCCGGTAGGCGTTCCTCGAATCCTTGATCGCGGGTGTCCGCCAAAAACCTGAAGGCCTGGGCGATGGCTGCCGGTCCTAAGAAGGCTGAATGGTTTTCAGGAATCGGACAGGCCGAATAACACGAGGCACACAAAATGCAGTTAGTGGTGTCATCAAAGACCATCCGCTCTTCCTGGGATTGGATGCGTTCCTTTTCTTCAGGCATCTCATCATTGATAAGATAGGGTTTGACCGCTCGATACTTATTGAAGAAATCGGTTTGATCCACAATCAGATCGCGCTGCACGGTAAAATGGCGCAGCGGTTCTACGGCAATTGTATCGCCATCCTGGGTCACTACGTCTTTTATCAGGGTTTTGCATGCCAAATGATCTTTGCCGTTGATCCGCATCGCATCGGAGCCGCATACGCCGTGCGCACAGCTTTTGCGAAATCCCAAGGTGCCGTCCTGAAAGCGTTTGATATGCATTAAGGCATCCAGCAAGCGGTCATTTGGGTTTGCCTCAACCGTGTATTCCTGAAAATAGGGCTTATCATCACTTTCGGGATTAAAGCGTTTTATCTTAATAGTAATTTTCATGGTCCTGTCCTTTCTACAGATATCGTTGATTGGTTGATTAGTTGATTGGTTAAGTGGTTGTAAATATGGATTTATCCCATATTTACAAAATAATTGGACATTTCATGTTTTAACAATCATAACATTCTAAAATTATGACTATAATTTACCTAATCAACCATTCAACCAGTAAACTATTCAACGAGGTCTTTATGTCAATAAGTCCGCGGTTTGGGTTCCCATATGGATGTATCGACCAGCTTGTATTCGACACGGACCGTGTCACCGTCCAAATAGGCTAAGGAATGTTTCAGCCAGTTGTCATCATCACGATCAGGAAAATCTTCCCGGCTGTGAGCACCTCGACTCTCCTGGCGATTCAAGGCAGAGGCTGCTGTGAGCAGTGACAAGTCCAACAGATTGCGCAGTTCGATAAGTTCCAGCAAGTCGGTATTAAAGGCACGGCCGCTATCCTGCACGCGTACTTGTTGATAGCGTTCGAGCAGGTTTCGAATTTGATCAGCCGCCGCCTGCATGTCTTGCTCGTTGCGGTAAATGCCGACTTTTTCCATCATGACGGTCTGCATTTCCTCCATGATATGCCCGCCATGCGGTCCGGTCCGGCCATCGGTCAGTTGTTTAATCCAGCGACTGGCCATGTCGGCGACATCTGGGCTGACGGATGGGACTGCCACATCTTTGACATAGTCGCCGATATGCTGGCCGGCCCGCCGCCCGAAAACCACTAAGTCAAGCAGACTATTGGTCCCCAACCGATTGGCACCGTGTACCGAGACGCAGGCGCATTCGCCGGCAGCATACAATCCTTCCACTATGGTTCCCTGCCCGTCTTTGATGACGCGGCCATAGTCATCGGTTGGAATTCCGCCCATGGCGTAATGTGCCGTGGGTAGCACCGGGATGGGACTGTCGGCCGGATCAATACCCAGATAGGTTTGACAAAAGCTGGTAATGTCCGGCAGTTTTGTCCGTAGGATTTCCTTGCCCAAATGGGTAGCATCCAGATGGACGTAATCATCAATTTTACGGTCGCCCCGGATGCCTTTACCGGCCCTAATTTCCGTCAAAATTGACCGCGCAACAATGTCCCGTGGCGCCAAATCTAAAAGAGTTGGCGAATAGTGCTCCATGAAACGCTTTCCATCCCGGTCGCGCAAGATGCCGCCCTCGCCCCGCACTGCTTCAGTGATTAAAATGCCCAAGCCTTCGATGCCGGTGGGGTGAAATTGGAAGAATTCCATATCTTCCAGCGGAATGCCGCGCCGGGCACATATCGCCGGACCGTCACCCGTGTTGGCATGAGCATTGGATGTGATTTTGAAGATCCGCCCGAAACCGCCGGTGGCAAACAGGACGGCCTTGGCAGCAAAAATATGCAATTCACCGGTGGCCAGTTCAACCGCGACAACGCCATTGCAGCGGTTATCGTCCAATATCAAATCGAGTACCTGGAATTCGTCATAAAAAGACACATTGTTCTTGATACATTGCTGGTAAAGAGTTTGCAGAATCATATGCCCTGTCCGATCAGCGGCATAACAGGCGCGGCGTACGGGCGCTTCGCCAAAATTGCGGGTATGGCCGCCAAAGCGGCGTTGATCGATGCGTCCTTCGGGTGTCCGGTTAAACGGCAAGCCCCTGTTTTCCAAA
>CALZJV010000035.1 GCA_945787595.1 uncultured Desulfobacterales bacterium
GAAAGCTATGGATGGAATTTCGTATATACTGCCGTGTTGTAGATACAGCTTGGGAACGATGAGATGATGGGTCAGTGCATCTCGGCTGACAGGTGGAACACTTGCAAGGATGATAATCGAGAAAAACAGAACGATCAAAAGTAAGAAAAGGACCCATTGCATGTTTGTTCGGGTAAAAGCTCTCTTAAATATGCCTGATAGGTTGAGGATCATTTTTTAAAGTTTTACAATGAATAATTTGGGCCTGAAAGTTGAAAGAACCGGATTAACCAGGCAATAAAGGTGCTTTATGCTATTCCAGAGAATCGGGTGGTTACAGTCGTTTTCAGTATTCCAGGACTTTTTTTAGTATTTGTTGGGGAATATTGGCAAAATAAGCTTTATTATTGATCACGTAGGCAGGGGTACCGTTAATACCCAGTTTTATGCCGCTTGAAATATCATGTTTGACTTTATATCTAATGCTCCTGTCTCTAGTTGAATAGGAAAGCGCCCTGTAATTCAGACCAATTTTTTCCGCAAGCTCCTTAATATTTATGACCCTTTTTTTGCCGGCCATACTATACAGGGCATCGTTCATTTCCCAAAACTTATCCCGGGTTTGGGCATGTGCTGAATATAGCGCCATTGTACTTGACCCCACATGAAACCGCTCCTTAACTATTGGATTAAGCTTGTGATCCATTGGAAAATGACGATGGATGAGTCTGATTTTGTCCGGATGCTTTGCTATAAGCCGGCGCAGAAAAAAATGCATTTTTTTACATTGGAAGCACTGGTAATCCGTAAACTCCATAATCTCAAGTTCCGGGTTTCTGGCACCTATCCATGGATACCCTTCCTTTGTATTCCCATTGGGCATATCTTTAGGTAGAAGCGTAGAGGAGAAGTTCCAATAAGATGGGAAAAAGATAAGTAGAATCAAGCAAAAACTTAGAGCCGGAAGAAAAACAGACAGGGCCTTCTTTCTTAGCTTCCACAAAAAGCTGATATCCAGCTTTAGCCCCGCGATTAATTCGGTGTTATCAAACCTCTTTCTGATAATCCATGAATAATACAATAACAAAAAATTGATTCCATAGCTCACAACACACATAATGCAATAACTATGTATATAAAAGACAGAAATTATGGCAAGTATAACGCTGTAAATACTAAAAGCCAACGATACGCTAAAAATTATGGGCCACAACCGTTGTCCTTTAGCTTCCTTTTTGCGGGCAAATAGTAGAATGAGTAATAAAAATGTATAACCAATGCTTCCCCATACTGGAATCGGGATACCCAATAAAATTGAATAGACGCTTTGTGAGACGGTATCGCAGTTGATGGCTTTTGAGATCGCGCAAAAACTGCTGTAAGCGATATCCGTATAGACCCGATAGTGGGATACGGCCAGGTATATGGAATCTGCAAGGCCCGAAGCCGCCAGCAGAATTACAACCCAGAAATAAACCGGATATGGGAGCGGGTTGATCTGTTTTTCTCTTTTCATTGAGCGCAATGTATCTATTTATGATTTTTTATCTGATTCTGATCACCCATCCGGGGCGCCGGCATTTCTGAACATGCAGAATCAGGCAGCGTAGCGTGAATCAATAAAACTGTGGCAAGAAATCGCGGCATAATCCTGGCATCAAGCCATGCTAGTCCCATGTAAAATCGATTGGCCCACTTAAAGAGCGCCGTTAGGACATTTATGTTTATCCTTTTCGGGGCCTTTTTTGTGCGATCCGTTTTGGGTGCTTGCCGGCCGATTATACGCAACAATGAAATACATCCAATCACAATGCACATCGTTATCTTTTCCAGCGGGCCCAATACTTTTTGGGTGGAAATCGGCATCAAACCGTGGATTGATAATTTATTCTCCATTCCGGAAAGTTCATAGCGGCGATAATGGTTCACGAAACGATCGTCTAAGGCAAAGTAGAATTTTCTATGCGGAAAGGTCAGGATCAGGTGTCCCGCCGGTCGCATCACACGTGCCAGTTCCTTTATTACTGCCATATCATCGGCTATGTGCTCCAGCACCTCTGAACAGATCGTGTGGGCAAAAACACCGGATTTAAACGGCAGGTTGACCCCATCTGCGGCAACATACCAGCCCCTTTTCTGTGTGCGTTTGAGGATCTGGAGTCCGGTGACGGAAAAATCTGAATAAACAATTTGTCCGCTCGTTGTCATAACAGGGGAGATCCCGCTTCCGACCTCTAGAATGTGCCCGGACGTTCCCTGTTTGAAATGGTTTTCAACGGCCTTTTTTCGAAGTTGATAGTTATAAAGGTGATTCTTTAAGGTAATATAACTGTCTTCCTCAAAAAAAACTTCAAATCGATTCGAAGTGATAGGTTCCATAGCCTTTATTTTTACCGGGTCCTTTTCGGATTATTAATTTTCACGCACAGCCAATACTTTTTTAAGGTTGTCACGTGCTTGAATGAAGTCGGGCTTGATTTGGATGGCCTTTCGGAAAAACGGTATGGCTTCTTTTACCTTTCCGGTACGGACCATTGCCGCTCCAAGATTGTTGTAAGCTTCAGCAGAGCCGGAACTAATCCGCACGGCTTCGGAATAATGTTTGATCGCTTGAATCGTGCGACCTTGTCTGAATAGCGCATTTCCTAAATTATTATGCACCCCTGGATCATCCGGATCGATACGCAAGGCTTCAGAATAATGGTGGATGCCCTCCTCGACTCTGCCTTCGGCCAGCAAAACTGCGGCCAGGTTTTTGTGCGCCGCTTTAAAAGCAGGATCAATGGCCAGGGCCTTAAAATAATGACGAATGCCCTCCCCGGTTTTACCCTGGGCAACCAGAGCAATTGCAAGGTTGTTATGGGCCAGCTTAAACCCGGGGTCAATCTGTAAAGTACGGGTATATTGATTCACCGCAGCTTTTATCTTGCCTTGCGAGTACAGGGCAACTCCCATGTTGAAATGGGCCTCTTTATAATTCGGCAATAGACGCAGGGCTTCGGCATAATGTTTGATAGCCTGCTCGGTTCCGCCCGGTTTTGAAAGAGCCACTCCCAGGTTATTATGAGCCAGATAATTATCGGTTGTAACATCAAGGGCATGCTCGAAAAGGGTCACACTATTTTTCCAGTAACCCACCTGGCTCCAGGTTGCCGCCATAAGGGCAACAACGACGACGCCTGCCACTGCAGCCATTGCCGTGCGTTTAATACGCCGGTGGGCAAAAATTTCGTAACCGCCCCAGGCAATGATGATAAATAAACCGATGAGCGGTATATAGGTGTAACGGTCGGCCATCGCCTGGGATCCGACCTGGATCAGACCGATAACCGGCACCAGGGTTCCCACACCAGGGTTCCCAGATACCACAGCCAGCCCGCCAGAAACCAGGGGTGTCTGTCGGCCCGGTAAACCGCCAGAATAAAAATGGCAACGATCAGCAATCCGGCCCCCATCACCTGCCACCAGGGCGGCATCCCCGGATGGGGATAATAAACGGCCAAATTTGCCGGCCAAATCATTTTGCCGATGTATCCGACATAAGAAACCAGTGCATTGGAGATCCTGCCACTGAACGGATACGAAATCAAAGAGGCGACAGCACCCCCGGATTGTTGCGCCAGCAGGGTCACAATACCGGCTGTGGCCGCAAGCATTAATAAGGGAAACTTTTCCAATATCAGGGAAAAAACCGGCAGCTTTTGTTTCAAGCTGCCGGAGATACCCTCGACTTGACGGCGTTGAAGTCGGCCCAGGGGCCAATAATCGAGCAGCAGCAGCACAAACGGCAGGGTGACCACCATCGGCTTGGCCATGAGCCCCAGCGCGAAAAACAGCAGAACCGGCAAATACCGGTAAACTCCGGGCTTTTCCGCATAGCGGGCATACCCCCACAGGGTCAGCATCCAGAAAAAAGTGCTCAGCACATCTTTGCGCTCCGACACCCAGGCCACCGATTCCACATGCAGTGGATGAAGGGCAAACAGCGCGGCAACGAAACCGCTGCGCCATAAATCCCCGCTCATCCGCCTGAGGACAAAAAATAACAACAGGGTGTTGAAAATATGAAATAGCAGATTGGTTAGATGGTGGGCAGCCGGGTTTACTCCGTAAAGCTGAACGTCCAGCATGTGGGACAGCCAGGTAATCGGGTGCCAGTTAAGGGCATGGGTTGAAGTAAATGCCCACACGACGCCTTCGGCTGTCAGGCCGGCCTGCACCCTGGAATTTTCGGTAATATAGTAAGGGTCATCGTAGTTGACATAGCTGTGGTGACCGACCTTCCCGTAGACGGCCAAGGTTGCCACAACCAGAAAAAGACAAACCAGAAGATCCTGGCGGATATTGAAAAAATCCTGTTTATTCGAAAAGCCTTTAGTCATATCTGATTTTAAGACGCTACCGTATTAATCAATTTTGATCGTCACGTAAAAGCTCAAAAAGGGCCTTTTTGTGAATCGGTCAATATTAAGATATGTTCAGAGAATGCTCCGCCCTTTTTTTTTACCTGGTCAACAATTAGCGGCAATAAAAACTCATATGACAAGGGTATTGAAAGCTTGTCTTCAGATTGCTTTATCAGAAAATCTTCCAATTTTTTTGGGCCGAACGTGTCAACCAAATAATCCAATGTGGCGCTTCCCCGGCTTATATCGCCGGCCTTAAGGCTGTTTTGCGCCAAAAATAATAGAATTAGGATATCATCCGGATAAATGGAATCGGCGCGTTTTAAAATCCTGCCGGCCTCCTCGTAGTTGGCGGACAAACTAAGGGCCACACCCATATTTATCAAGGTGCCTCTATCATAGGGCGCCAATTCCAGTGCTTTCATCATGTACGGAATGGCCTCTTGCGGTTTTTCCCATTTGAGCAGAATAAATCCTTTCAGATTCAGATATTTCGGGTAATGATGCCATTTGTAATCGAGAATATCAGCGGTATTGGAGGCAGCCTCCCACTGTTTGGTCTTTATGAGGGCCACCGCCAAATTGTACCAGGCTTTTTCATTACCGGGGTCAACGTCCAGGGCCCTTTGGTAGTGGCTGATGGCGGTTTCATATTCCCCGTTGGCGGCGTATATATTACCGATATTATTAAGCGACAGGCTCTGTGATTGTTTCGGTTTGGGGTCTTTCAGGGTCAGCGCTTTCCGGTAGAGCCTTAAAGATTCATCAAAGCGTCCGATCTTTTTGAACTGGGCCGCCAGATTTTGATAGGGTCGGGCATAACCCGGGGCTTTTTTCATTACATCCAGCCACAAAGAGGTTTCCGTGGCCCAAACCTTGTTACGGATGAAAGTGCCGCTGCCTAGAGCGATGAGCAGAATGGATACCAAAACGATGAGTCCCGCGTACAGGGCACGGTTTTGTCGATGGGTGTGGTCCAGCAGCCATTTCAGGCCGGCTGCCAACGGGACAAAGAGAAACAGCGACGGCAGGTAATTGCGGTGCTCATAAATAAGCTCAAGGGGGATGAGGGTCGATTCGATAAGATGGTTTAAAAAAAAGAAAATAATGCTAAAAGCCAGAAAAGGCCTTTTGCCTACCTGCGCAAACCCGAAACCGATCAGCAGGAATACAGCCAGAACAGCCGGTGTCGTCGTCCATGGTTTTAAAAACGATGTCGAAAGACCAATGTCATGCAGAAACGACAGGCGACCGGGCAGTGGAAAGAATATCTGCGAAAGGTAAAAGATTAGAATTCTGGGTTCGGTCATCAGACGTTGTGCGAGCGTAAAAGGACGAACAGCATATCCCTTGAGCAAGAACTCCAACTTACCCATAAGTAAAAGAGACCCGCCGATAACGATCAAAGACACTATTCCGATCAAAGCGATGCGGGTAAATCTTTTTCTTGTTTCGGGCTCTTTGAAATCTTGAAAAAATACGACTTCAGTCAGCAGCAAAGCCAGCGGCAGAGTGGCGGCATTTTCTTTGGATCCGATCGCGCAGGCAAAACTGATAGAGCAGCCCAACAGAAGCAGAATCCGATTCAATGAAGCCAAACTCAACCTGGCCTTGACAAAAAAATAGATGCTTAAAATATAAAACATGCCGGCCATCAACGCCATTCGCTGAACAATATAAACCACCGTCTGCGTCTGAACCGGGTTGACGGCCCACAAAACCGCAGCCAAAAGGGCAATGAAGTATTTACTGTCCCGCGGGTATGTTGCTTTGATATTCGGGGCTTGAAACAAGCCGATGGTGGTAAGATACAGAATAAATGCGGTTAATAAGTGGATGGCGGTATTGACGATATGATAGCCGGTGACGCGGTCTTTGCCAAAGTACCAGTTAAGGCCGAATGACATCGTAGCCAGCGGCCGGTAGATTTTAGAACCATTAGTCGGATGAGCGAAAAAAGTTCTGAATATGGAATCAGGACTTACATCTGTCAGGTGCATTCGATAATTTTGCAGAATGTTGGGTGTATCGTCAAAGTGCCATGCGCACTGGAAGGTATTTGAATAGATTGAAAAAACGATAAATACGAGGAGTAAAAAAGTAAAACCGGTGCCCCATTGGCTATGCGAGTCGCGATTGATTAGCATTTAAGTACAGCAGTGCAAAAGGGAAGCAGAATTCTTTGTTGAGTTATTTGATAGGATAATAACTCAAAACCGCTTTATTGTTTAAAAAATTAATAGGTTATTGGCCATTTACAAATATACAAAAGAAACAGAGAGAGAAAATTTCTCTCCCCGCTTCTTTATGAAGTTAACATCGTTAAGAGTGTATAATCAAAGTTATGCGATTACAGATTACATGTTCTTTGTAAACACTTTGACAGTACCAGTATCAGTCCAATCGGTCTGTGATGTTATATAATCGTCCGGGCATCTGTTGCTAGCATCTATGACGGAGATCCCAATGTTGTCAATGTCTCCGGACAGCATTGCCGTGTTGTTTCCGGATATGCCGAGGCCAACCCAGTCAGCTGGATCGCCAACTGCCCCTGCTTGAAATCCGGTATGACTCGGAACGGAATAATAATCCGCCAGGGCCGCCGCGAGATTGTTGGCGTCCGATTCAGCCGCGCTGCAATATGCTTTGTTTCGGTAAGCGATAAAGTTCGGAATAGCGATGGCCGCCAGGATACCGATAATTGCGATAACGATCATAAGTTCGATGAGTGTAAAACCTTTTGAATTTCCTCTTAGTTTCTGTAGCATGATAACATCTCCTTTGTTAATTTATTGGTTATGGTTTGTTGGATAAATGTTAAAAACTCTTTTGTAACCTTATCTACGATCTCCTTAATGTTCCGTTCCCACCCCCTTTTAAATGGTTAAATTGTTAATCATCTTAAAATTTAGCCATGTGATGAATTGTTGTAGTTTGTTTTAGCAATAGACATGCCAAATCATATTTTTTTATGGTAAAAATTTTATCTATCCGTATTTATTACATAATTTATTTTCCACAATTCCCATGCCATTTTTTCCCGCTAAAAAATTTTGACGGCTAACGAATATTGTTCTTTATTTGACAAAAATTGTCATCCGCTTTTCTGTTTGACGTCCACTTTGTGTTTTTGAGATCAAATCAGATATCAACCGGTTGTTTATTGTATCGGCCGGCACATAAAAATCTAAATGGCAAATTCAAACGACGTGTGGGAGTGCTGTGGTGAGGTTTGGGAGTCTTATAATAAGGTATGGGAGTTGCTGCCGTGGGGTATGCATGAAGTGAAGCTTTGGCGCTATAATGGGTGGAGCTGAATGGAATCTTTATTTATGTAGAGAGCATTCATCAGAGATTAAAATCAGGAATTAGTACTGCAGCGACACTTTTGGTTTAACTGGGTTATCTTCCTTTGTGGAAGCCGCTCCCACCAGGTAACAGTCGTATTCTTATAATTAAGTGTCGCTGCAGTGTTATCCGCTTGCATACCCAACATTGCATTTATCTCTCCGAGCCGGAGGCCATTATTCCATTCGATATCTAACGGTAAATGCTAGCCCTCCGGGGTCAATTTAAAGCCGGGTGCTTTATGCCAGGACTTTTCACTTCTCGATTCTCAGTTTATCAAATCGATAGCGCAGGGAGCGAAAACTGATGCCGAGCAACTCGGCAGCTTTATTTTTGTTTCCGTTGCTGCAGTCAAGGGCTTTTTTCAAATAGGCGCTCTCGATTTCTTCCAGGATGATATCCAGGGACACACCCCGGGACACTTCATCCAGATCGAAGCGCCGTCCCTTAAAGCCCTCAATCCAGCGACGCTTGTGTATCGACAGGGCCAGGCTGTCGGGAAGTATGATATTGGTGGTGGACAGGGCGACGCTTCGCTCTAGGAGATTTTCCAGCTCACGAATATTGCCGGGAAAATCATATTTATTTAACATATCTATCGCATAGGATGAAAACTTGGTGATCTCCTTTCCCATTTCTCTGGAATATTTTTCCAGAAAATACTGGGCCAGAGGGCGAAGATCGGCCTTTCTTTCTCGCAGCGGCGGCACCCTAATTTCGATGACATTCAAACGGTAGAAAAGGTCTTCACGGAAATTGCCGGCAATGACCTCTTTTTCCAGGTTCTTATTGGTGGCCGAAAGAATGCGAATATCGACGGAAATGTCTTCATTGCCCCCTACCGCTTTGAAGACCTTCTCTTGAACCGCCCGGAGCAGTTTTACCTGAATCGGCAGGCTGAGTTCCCCGATTTCATCGAGAAAAATGGTCCCCTTATGGGCCTCTTCGAAAAGGCCCTTTTTATCAGAGGTGGCCCCGGTAAAAGATCCTTTTTTATGACCAAACAGTTCACTTTCCATGAGTGTTTCGGGTATACCGCCACAGTTAATGACGACAAGAGGCTGATCGCTGCGATCACTTTCCTGATGGACTGCCTTGGCTATCAATTCTTTTCCGGTGCCGCTTTCGCCTGTGATCAGGACATTGGTCTTGGTTTTGGCTACCTGCAGGATCAGCTTGTAAATGTGGCGCATGGCCGGACTGGATCCCACAAGCAAACTGAAGTGCAGGTTTTCCTTTAATTGGCTATCGAGCAGCTCCTTCTCATGTTCGATCGTTTTTATATCCAGCGCCTTGGCGACGGTCTGTAGCAGCTCATCTTTGTCGAAAGGTTTGGGAACATAATCATAGGCCCCTTCGTTCATGGCCTCAACCGCAGTTTCGGTACTGGAATATGCGGATATCAAAATCACCACGGTATCCTGACTATTTTTTTTAGATGCCCGCAGCACATCCAGGCCGGAGATATCTCCAAGCTTGATATCGCAGAGCAGCAGGTCGTATTGGTTTTTTTCGAGTAACTTGATCGCCTTACGACCATCCCCGGCACAGGTGACCTGATAGCCTTCCCTGTTCAGCATGTATTCGAGCAGTTCACGCATGCTCAACTCATCGTCTACCACCAAGATATGCGACGTTTTTTCTGTCATGATAACCATTCCGATTTGTTATTCTTGTTACGATACGGAAAAACCACAGATCATACATAGTACAACATAACTCAAAAATTTCTGCAGATCTGTGCGCCAGTATTGACATACTATGTGTTTGAATGTTTGCCATATTCATACACAATCCGGCCGCCAACCATGGTGAGCACAGGCTTGCCCTTCAATTGCCAGCCGTCAAACGGGGTATTACGGCTTAGAGACCGGAAATCGGAGGCATCCACCGTGTAAGACAGGTCGGGATCGATGATGGTAATATCCGCCGGACCGTCGGCTCTCAAACCGCATTCAAGCCCCAGTACTCCGGCCGGATTGGTGCACATCTTTTCAACCAGTTCTGTTAATGTCAGCACACCGGCTTGAACCAGTTTCAGGCTCAACGACACTGAAGTTTCCAACCCGATAATACCGTTTGGAGCAGAGGTTAATCCGAGGGCTTTCTCCTCGTTTGAATGCGGAGCATGATCGGTGGCAATGACATCAATGGTCCCATCTGCAAGGCCTTCGCAGATCGCCGCCCGATCGCTTTCAGTACCAAGCGGGGGATTCATTTTCGCATGAGTGCCACATTCATCAACGGCATTTTCCGTCAGCGTGAAATAGTGCGGTGCGGTCTCAGCAGTCACCCTGACACCTCTGGCTTTGGCATCCCGGATGGCCCTTATAGAACTTGCCATGCTGACATGGGCGATATGAACCGGAGCACTGGTTAATTCGCTGAGTGCAATGTCGCGCAGCACCATAATGGTCTCGCTGACACCGGGGATACCGGCGATGGCCAATTTTTTTGCAATAATTCCCTCGTTCATGACACCGCCGGCAGCCAAATTGAAATCTTCGCAATGCGAGATAACCAACAGATGAAGATCTTTTGCTTTCTCCAGAGCTCTGCGCATCAACCGGCTGTCCATCACCGGGTTGCCGTCGTCTGAAAGGGCAATGGCACCTGCTTGTTTCAAACCTTCATATTCACAAAGGGTCTTTCCCTCTATCCCTTTGCTGATAGCGGCTATCGGGAGCACTCGAACTAGATTGGATTCAACTGCCTTTGCAAGGATATATTCGGTGACCTGTCTGCTGTCATTAACGGGATTGGTATTCGGCATACAACAAACGGTGCTGAATCCGCCGTGGGCGGCCGCCCGGCACCCAGATTCGATGGTCTCCTTGTACTCGTAGCCCGGCTCACGCAAATGAACATGCATATCGATTAAACCGGGAGTGACGATTTTGCCCGAAGCGTCAAAAATTCGGTCTCCAGGCCGTTGAATGTTTGACGCTTGATCCTGTTTGCCGGTTTGTCCGCCTTCAATAATCGCAACAATCTTTTCATCCTCGATAAGGATATCGGCAATACCGACAAAATGTCCGGGATCAACTAATCTGCCGCCTGTTATTCGGATTTGCATCGCCTGCCTCCCATGAAAGTGATAAGAATCAGAGTAATCGTTCACAGGTTTAGAAGTTCAGGCCCGCCCTGTTGCGACCGGAAGGGCCTATGTAATTGCTTTAACATTTTATGGAATTGGGTTTCCATCACCACATCTTGACATACTAGGTCTGGGCCAAAGGTTCGAAGGTTTTGAGCTACAGAGTTCGCTCTTCTCTCCGGGGCGGTATGTCCTCTTTGCCGGAGGCAAGGTTACCTTACTGCAATATTCTTAAGTCGTATTACTCTCATATATTTTCCATGATGTCTTGACACGAAAATGGCGTTGCCTGATAGTGCACACTAATCAAAGGAGAAAAGTCTACATCAACCCGGAACGCTGAACACTGAACGGTTACCAAATACTTATTTTAAAATTCTACCCAGTCGGTTCCATCTGACGCCAATATTTTGCTTGTCCCATGACCAGTAAATAATAAAGGCTTTGCCGTTAACCGCCTTAAGATTCACGAATCCCCAGAACCGGCTGTCAAAACTTTCATCCCGATTGTCTCCCATCACAAAGAGAGAATCTTCCTTTACTGTGATGGGTCCGAAATTATCTCTTGGCCGGATGTCGTCGGAAATGATGTGGGGATCCGTATGGATACCAAAATCATGGTTCACACGCTTATGATTCACAAATAGCTGTTTATCCCGGATCTCAACGACATCACCGGCTACCCCGATCACGCGTTTGATAAAATCTTTATTCGGATCCTTTGGGAATTTAAACACAATGATGTCTCCTCGCCGGGGTTCTTTAAAGGGAATGATGGTTTTATTCCAGTAAGGTAATTTGACCCCGTAAAGAAATTTATTCACCAGGATATGATCACCGATCTGCAAGGTCTGCTTCATGGATCCTGAAGGTATTTTAAACGCTTGCACCACAAATGTGCGTATAAACAGTGCAATGAGAACTGCTACAAGAATGGCTTCAATATTTTCCCGAAAATGCCCCTTTTTAGGTGCGATTTCGTCTTTTTCCTCTGAATGTTTCCGTTTCAAGTTTTTCGATACCTTTCGATAATTTCTCAGCTGTAAGCTCGTTGATTTCGATATGGATCCGCCTGCAAACGTTTCTGCCTCTCGGCAAGCGGCATATCTATCCTGATCAATAAAAATAGAAAAGACCTCTTAGAAGTAAATTAGCGATGATTCCGGCAGCCACATCATCCGCTACCACGCCCAAACCACCTGGTATCCGTTTGTCTAGGCTTCGAATTGGAAACGGTTTCAAGATATCCAGAATTCTGAATATAATAAAACCGCTCACCAGCGTAATCGGACTAACGGGCAATCCGATTAAAGTCACCATCATGCCGGCTATTTCATCGATAATAATACAGCCCGGATCATTTTGTTTTAGTATTTTCTCAGCGGCATCTGCGATGCACACGGCAAAAATAATAAAGAACAAGATGCATAGCATTGCCGGCATCAGTGAAATTCCAGACAAGACGAAACTAAGCGGAAGCCCGATTAAAGATCCAAACGTGCCGGGTGCAAACGGAATGTTTCCGATGTAGAAACCCGTGGCCAGAAACATTACCGCATTTTCTCTCAATTTCATGGCCCGTGTCTATAAGTTCGCACCACTTTTGTCAAGATCAGATATGGATAGGTAGTTAAGTAGCTGAACTGTTGAATCGTCATTCGCTATCCCCCTGTCTCCCGGGTGATGGTATCGTAAATAATTCTCAAGGGTATATTTTGTTCACGCGCAATTTTCTTACAGATTTCATACTCGGGTACGATGCGGATATTCCCATGAGGGTCTTTTACACGCTTTACCGGTATATCGCCATAGGTCGTCTTCACTTCATACCGATCTCGCCACAGCAACCAGCGGCGGGATTCAGAATGCCGCACCCCCAATGTTGTTGTTTCAGACAAGATCCGACGAATCAGACTATCTTTGTCGTCTATATTGCATAGAACCTGGAGCATGGTGCCGGGCCTGTTCTTCTTCATATAAACAGGTATCCAGTAAACATCCAACGCCCCATCTGCGAATAGCCGATCCATCAGATAACCAAACAACTCCGGATTCATATCATCAATGCAGGTTTCGAGGATAGATATGCGATCCTCCTGTATCTCACCCGGGGATCTGGTGGCTGTTTCTGATTGAGCGCCGGTGATGATTCTCAATAGATTCGGCCCGGCCTCAAGTTCGCGCTGCCCTGCCCCATACCCAATACCTGAAATGGTCATATCAGGCAAAGTGCCGAACCCTTCTGCAAGGGTGACGATAATCGCAGCTCCGGTCGGTGTGACCAGTTCGTGGGGGATTTCGGTACCGTAGATCGGGACCCCTTTTAGAATATCCAGGGTTGCCGGTGCCGGTACGGGGATCTTACCATGGCTACAGGTAACAAATCCCTTTCCCAGAGGGATTTGAGAGGCGATGATGCTTTTGATTCCCAGATAATCCAGGCAAATGGCGGTCCCTACTATATCAACGATGGCATCAACCCCCCCGACCTCATGAAAATGAACCTTCTCAATAGAGCAGCTATGGATATGAGCTTCCGATTTGGCCAGCCTTTTGAAAATTTGAAGACTGGTCGATTTGATCCTCTCTGACAAAGGGCTGTTCTCGATCAAAGATCGTATGTCGGCAAAATTTCGTGCTGTTCGATCATCATGCATGCCAACAACAACCGACATTGCACTGATACCGTTGCGATGAACCGGGGTCACAGTAACATCAAAATTCTTAAGGAGGATGCTGTTAAGGCGGTTTTCAAGATACTTTAAAGGTACACCCAGGTCGATTAATGCGCCCAGGGTCATATCTCCACTGATTCCGGAAAAACAATCAAAGTAAGCCAACATAAAAATCTCTATCCGAATTAAAATATTGACAAAAAAAACTGCGAATATATTATAAGTTGTCCTAACGGAAGTGCGCAGCTGGCTGGTGCGGCTCCCGGACTTCAAATCCGGTGTGGGGCGTTAACACCGTCCCGGGTGGGTTCGATTCCCATGCACTTCCGCCAATCGCCTTTCATCACCCCAGCATATTCAGAGCATCCGCTTCGATCCCTTATGGATCTGTTGCAGCGAACAACAGACTAATTCGCAATAGAATTATAAGTTCTTAAATCTATACCATATTTTAATACTGAAAACAACGAAAACCGCGGCCTTGCAGCAATTCTGAGTGTATTTTTCTTGTGGCGATCTTATGAAATATCTCTCCGGCAAAACGGGAGGTATCAAGAAGCCTTCTTGAGGGAGGTGAGGACAATACCTCACTGGAATAAATTGGTTTCGGCCCGCCCTGGCGCGACTGCTTTAAATAGCTCTCCTTCGTCCAAACGGGTAATATCGATCTAAATTCAGATTACCATTGTGATTTGGGTCTGGACCGGAGCATTTCGAGATTCGAATTTCCTATTATCCATGGCTTGGCTGTTTTCTACCCAGCTCGGTAGAACATTTCCTGATGTTCCTCTAATAATGGAAGATTTAGATCAAACTAAAGAGGCTCAAAACCATTGAAAGAAACACATACCCTTGAAAAGGAATTAAACCGTTTAAAACACGAAAAGGCAGCCCTGCAAGTTCAAAGCAGGCTGCTTGAAAAGTTTGTGACCCTGGCCCGATCGGCGGCCAAAGAAAAGGTGTTGACGGCTATCCTGCAAAAAACTCTTGAAATTTCCTCCGAGATTACCGCCGCGGAAAAAGGCAGTCTGTTTTTACTCGATTCCGATGGGGCTGTGACGGACAGCCTTTTAACCCGCAGCGACGCCACTCCGGAGCAAAGTGCCAGAATAATAGGGAGCGTACTAAATAAAGGACTTGCAGGTTGGGTGCGAAAACATCGAAAAGTGGGACTAATTCTTGATACTAAAGATGATGATCGCTGGCTGGATCTTCCCGATCAACCTTATATGGTTGGATCGGCATTGGCAGTCCCGATCCTGCGGGGGGATAATTTGCTGGGTATTCTGACCCTGCTCCACGCTCAGCCGGGGCATTTCGCCGCAGAAACCGCCAATCTCATGCTGTTAACCGCCCGTCAAATCGGCAGTGCTCTCGAAAATACCAGGCTTTACACGCGGCTAGACGAATCCTACCGGCTATTGAAACTGGCTAAACTGAAAATCGAAAACTATTCAAGTGCCCTTGATGCGGAGATGGAAAAAGGCAAGAAAATACAACGGGATTTTCTACCCGATCAATTACCCCGCATTCAGGGCTGGGAAATCGCAGTTTGTTTCCACCCCGCCAGGCAGGTGTCCGGTGATTTTTATGACGTGTTTTTATTGCCGGGAAATCTTATCGGACTGGTAATTGCAGATGTTTGCGATAAGGGTGTTGGATCGGCTCTGTTCATGGCACTATTTCGCAGTTTAATCCGAGTATTTTCAGGTCAAATCAGTTTGCAGGGTGTCTCGGTATCCGGCGGTGACAAGAGAGGGTCGAATTCAACCGGTGATTATCATCATCTCGCTTTGCACGCTGTTTCGCTTACCAACGACTATATTGCCGAAGAACATGGTGATGAGGGCATGTTTGCTACGCTCTTCTTCGGGGTATTAGATCCCCTGAGCGGAAAAATGACCTATGTCAACGGTGGGCATGAGCCAGTTATAATCGTCAATCATGGTCGGGTGAAAGAAAGACTTAAAGCCACCGGACCTGCGGTGGGGATGATGCCCGAATCGAAGTATACGGCAAAGCCGGTTCAAATCGAATGCGGAGATATTTTGATAGGTTATACCGACGGAGTGACCGAAGCACTTTCTCCCAATAAAGAATTTTATACGAAGAGAAGGTTTTTTTCTATTTTAGAAAGTCCTGTCCCAACTGCATCAAAACTAATAGAACATATAAAAGTCGATTTATATAATCATATGGATGATGCCCCGCAGTTTGATGATATTACGATGCTTGCGGTGCATCGCAAACATTGCTCGATTCATAATGATAAACGCAGTAACATACTGCAAGATCGAGGATGAAGGTTTGCATATTACACTTATAAGGTAAACACCAGGTTCTAGCGGCGGACACAATCGTCTTCTGTGCCGGACAGGAATCAAATAGGGACCTCAAAGAAGGGCTGGTGAGAGCAGAAATTACGGTTCCTTTGATCGGCGCCGCGGAGCTTGCCGTCGAGTTGGATGCCAAGCGAGCGATTGATCAAGGCGCCAGATTGGCAGCGGCAATTTAACGATTTTTCCAAACAGGTGTCGATTTCTTTAAAAACGCATTGATCCCATTTTGAGCGTCCGCTGCGCTCAGGTTCATCGCAATGGTGTGTTTGGCGTAATGCATGGCATTGCTGTCGGGCTGGTCTACCTGAGCATAAAATCCCTGCTTTCCAATCGCCAGGACGAAACGGCTGGCATCGGCAATCTGAAGGGCCAGAGTATCGGTTTCCATTTCCAGATCTTTCCGTGGTACGACCCTGTTGATCAGGCCCAGATCCCTGGCTTCACTCGCTGGAAAATATCTTCCGGTGAGCAGCATTTCCATAGCGGCTTTGCGGCCGATGGCCCGGGTAACGGCTACCATTGGCGTCGTACAGAATAGACCGATTTTAACCCCCGGTGTAGCAAACCGGGCGCCTTCTTCGGCTACGGCAAGATCACACCAGGCCACCAGCTGACATCCTGCGGCGGTGGCAATACCCTGTACCTGAGCGATTACCGGTTGGGGTATCTCATGGATCATCTGCATCATTTTGCAGCATTGATCAAAAATAAATTTGTATTCTTTGACACCTTCATCAATCATCTCTGCCAAGTAATGCCCGGCACAAAAATGTTTACCCGAACCACGGATAACCAGCACCTTTATTGATTCATCCTCGGCAATCTCGTCTAGAGCATGAATCATCTCGCCGATCATATTTTTTGACAGGGCATTGACTTTTTCAGGATTATTCAATGTCAGGTAACCGACCGGTCCTTTGGTGGCATACAATATTTCTTCATACGACATAGTCAGTCTCCTTCGTGGTTTTTATTTAACGGACAAGTTCTGTGGTATCGAGTTTCTTAATTCACGGAAAATGGAGAGTCAGGACAAATGCCTGGCATGGGACAGTTTGAAAATTGTTTATTATTTTTATATATAACAAGTGATTGTATTATAAATTAAATGTTTTACATTAATTTTAAGACAACTATGTATCGGGGTGAGAATCCTGATAAGTGGACTAACAGGAGCAGGTTACCGTGATCGGATTTCCTTCTTTTTCCATGACGGCGACCATGTCGCCTGCCGAGGTCACATCGATCTGAACCGGATGACAGATTCTGCGTAATCGTGAAACCAGACAAATTGACAGCTTAAAATTAAACAGGCATCTTTCCTCAAATAGATCTTTCGCAAACACACCAGCGAAGGGATAGTTGGATGACTGTGTTGGATTTATCGGAGAGTATGCGGTTGAATAATTGGAGTGCGCCCATATAAAAGGTCATCCCGTGTATTTTTTATATGGGCTTTGCTAGTGTCGTGATCAATGGTGAGTCATACAAGATGCTGTTTATTCAAATTGAAGTCCGACACGATCATTGTCCGGACCGTCCGTCGTCGCAGGGCTCCCCTAGGTCATCGAATCGCGTGTGCTCGGCCGTGCTGCTCGTCTGGCATGCATCCAGTCCTTCAGCTTGCATGGGCTTACCGCAACACTCCGGAATATTCGAGTCATTTGCATCTATTTCTGTTTTGTTACCGCAATGAACACATTCAAAAGATAGCTTTTCTACCATGAATTCCTCCCTTAAAACTGTTTGTTATCATTGTACGAGGTAAAATAATGGATTTGAGGCAGCCTGTCAAGCATCTTTGACAAGACCAGGATATATAGAAAATAGCATCGTTTTTAATGCTTTGGATAATCAGATTTTAATCCTTCTATACTGTGCAAGATGGACTCTCAACTTCCATTTAAATTATTGCTTCGGATTGAAGCAGCCAATCTTTTTTCGATCAGGTGAAACGGCAGTTCTCCGCCTTCCAATAGAAATGTGTGGAACCGGGTCTCATCCATATAACGGCCACAGGAAACCCTTAACTGTTTGAATTCATTGCTGCCCAGACTGTAACATAGCTGATAGCCAGGATTCAATCTAAATCGGTCCACCTGTCGATGGGCTTCTTCGGAAGAGAATCCGCAAATCTTTAACAGACGAATGGCATTTTCCAGATTGATTTTTCCGGTTGTCAAACCAACATCCACCTGACAGCGTGCGGATCTCCACAGCCGCCTTTTATAATCCACCAGAGCCTCCATGGGGCTGTCAATGTACCCTGAATCAATGAGCAGAAATTCGGCATAAGAAGCCCAGCCTTCATAAAATAACGGTGATTCGATTTGGCGACGAATCGGATTTACCAATCTGCGGCGTATGGAATCCAGGAAATGATGGCCTGGAATTGTTTCATGGGCCGTTAACATTTTGAACTCGCGATGGAATCGTTTCTTAAGCAGGGTGGCGGCCTCACCTGTCCGAAAACCCGGCAGATGAGTTGTGATATAAAAATAACTTTTTTCGCTGACGTCCGGGGTGAAGGCTGCGGCAAAAGACGCTGTGCCACGGACGGACCTGAGATAGGCCGGCGTTTCAGCAATCTCTAGGGGTCTGGATAAATCCACTAAACTGAAACCGCGATGGCTGAAAAAAAGCCGTAAACGATCCATTTCCCCGGCGTAGAGCGATATGATATCTTTATTATCAACGTCCGACGGGAAAAAACCGTGATACAGCTCCTGCCAGGTAGATGCTGGGTCTATCTTTGATCTTAATTTTTCCAAATTGTTGAGATTCACCTCCCAATCTTCTAGTGACATTCGGTAAATATCGTCCACACATCGAACAGTTAAAAAATGGTCTTTTAAGGTTGTTTCCAGGGTTTCACTGGCGAATCGATGATCCGGTTCAGGGGACATTGCGGCTAAACATCCATCCAAAGTCCTCAACGCTGCCGCGGCATTTTCTAAACCCGTCAGCAGGATTTCAGCCCGCTTTCCGGCTGAAGATTGCAGCAAATTCTTTCCAATCTCATGAAGATATCGTTTGCAGTCCGATAGCATGTTTTGAGAAGCTCGGTGATAGGTCTGCGGCACTTGGGTGATATTGTCCGTTGCTTGTTTCAACAGGCTTGGGATACCGGCTAACCTGGACATCACCCGTTCGATGCATTCGTCGGGGCCAGTGCACGGTTTTGTTAAAGCATGGTCCAGTCCGATGAAAGCGATTTTCAGATACAACAGGGGATTGTTTTGCCAGCTGCGCTTTTTTGTAAATTCAATTAAAATACCAGCAATGTTGGCTTGTAAAAGTTGTAGATCAATCGAATTTTCGAGATTGTTTTCTCGAGCAGCCAATTGAGCAAAATCCGTTTGAAACCCTTTTAATGTGGCAATATCTTCTTCAACGACCTTGGAATCAAGATCGTCCAACCGGTCATAGTGCCGGGCTGCTGACTGAGCGCGGGGCAAAAAGTGAAATTCATCGCTGCTGCACATCACCGGAAAGCGGCGGGCGAGATAGTCAAAATAATTTTGGGATAATTTTATGTGTGGCTCATGATCAAGCATTTTAAAGCACCTTTTATGAAAAACGAGACACTGATCAACGGCAAAGCAGGGATGAGTGTCTGCCCGTTGGTCATAGAATTATATACAGGCATCATTGATCAACCTTCTAATTGTGTCCTGTGTATATATGGCATGTATAATCAATTCAATAACATAATTACATCCAGATGATAATTCAATCCAGCACCTGATAACGATTACTGCCTGCCACAAAAAACCTTATAGAGCTCAAACTTAAACCCGGAACACCGGATGATAAGATCTCCCGGGCTATCCTCTGCAGACGTAATGAATTTCTGTAATTAGCCTTTGATTTGCTTGACAAAAATGAATATAAATGAATAATGATAGCCAGTCCGCGTGTCTGGGCGGCGAATTCACCATGATTGCTTCCGGTTTATCCGGGTCAGGTGGTATTAACATGAATCTAGAATATTCTTTCGGTCGGATTATCGTCGATGGTCAAACCTGCAACAATGACATCAAAATCGTAAGCGGTAAACTGATGCCGAATTGGTGGCGCAACAGCGGTCATACTGTTGAGGTTGAGGATGTACAGGATGTTATCGATTCGAATTCGACGATATTGGTAATCGGCAAGGGCCAACCCGGCTATATGAAAGTCACTGAATCACTACGGGAGCACCTTAAAAAAAATGACATCGAGTTGATCGTAGAACAAACGTCCGATGCCATCCAAACCTTCAATCGATTGCTTCAGGCAGGCAAACAGGTTTCAGCTGGATTTCATGTGGGATGTTAGGCCGGAGCGGTGCCATATCGACTAATATCATAGCTTTTTTGGAATCAACGGCTCTTACATTTCGAAAAACTCCCACCTGAAAATGATGCCTACCAAATCTATTGTTGTTTACCAACGATACGCCCGTAGAACCTTTTCTCTTAAATTCTTGGCCACATTTTTCATATGGATATTATCTTATCCCGTCATAACGGAAAATGACATATGATCGCTGATTTGAATAGAGGTCTTTTGATTTCTTTCTGACATTTGAAATTCGCTAGGATAATTCCGCCGCCGGTATAATGCCCCCAATAGATAATTTCAAGATCGTCTTTGGCTCTCAACCTTTGGATTATTCGTTCGGTTAAGGTTGTCCGACAGATAAAAAATATAACGTCTATTGACAGACTCCTTCTATTTGATATTTAAGGGCTGAATAAAAGGTATTTCTTTATCAATGAAGTCATCTCGGCTTCGGAATTTCGTATTATATTAGAAATATTCGTTAAGGTATTCGTTTTGGACACACCAGGTCAAAACATAACGCATTCGCATACGGAGTCAATTCCATGAATAAGGCCATCCTGTCGGTTCTGGGGCATGACCGACCCGGAATCGTGGCGGCGGTGACCGGTATTCTTTTTGATCTTAACTGCAATATCGAAAACGTCAGCCAGACAATCTTGCAAACCGAATTTTCCGGCTCATTTATTGTAACGATGCCCCAAGACCTGTCTTTGGACGATCTTTATGAGAAATTCATAGAGAATTTAACCCCCATGGATCTACATGTGCACATTGAACCACTTCTGAAAAAAAAAGCGGCATTTGCTACCAGGGAGTCCGAACCCTTTGTCATTACCACCAAAGGTCCGGATCGTCAGGGGCTTGTGGCCGGTATCAGTGAAGTCATTGCCGCCCACGGTGTAAACATCACCAATCTCCAAGCGGTATTCAAGGGCGGTGATGAACCCGGTGATAATATCATGATATACGAAGTGGATATTCCCATCGACATTGACCAGCAGGCACTTTATCGGGAACTTAGAGAAAAAGCGAAAACCCTGACGCTGGATATCAGCATCCAGCATCGCAACATTTTCGAAACCATCAACAGGATCTGAAAAGTAAAGGCAACCCATGTTAACTGATAGAGAAATCATATCCACCCTTGAGATGCTCGAAAATGAAAATTTGGATGTGCGAACAGTAACTTTGGGAATAAATCTATTCGATTGCGCCGGCTCCAACCTGAACCGTGTTAAGGATAAAATTTATTCGAAAATAGCCCATCTTGCCCAAAATCTGGTGCCCGAATGCGACCGTATCGGTCAAAAATACGGCATTCCGGTGGTAAACAAGCGAATTGCGGTCAGCCCCATTGCGGCGGTGGGGGCGGCGCTGTCATCATCTCAGCAGGTGGAAATCTCAAAAGCACTCAATGCCGTCGCCCGGGAAGTTAATGTAGATTTTATCGGCGGCTTTTCAGCCCTGGTACAAAAAGGCATTGCCCGCGGAGACCGTGCGTTGATTGAAGCAATTCCCCATGCCTTGGCTGCCACCGAGAGGGTTTGTGCCTCTGTAAATGTGGCTACTACCCGGGCAGGCATCAACATGGATGCTGTGCTGCTCATGGGTCAAATCATCAAAAAAGCAGCAGAGTTGACAACCGACAAAGATGGCATCGGCTGTGCCAAGCTTTGTGTATTTGCAAATATTCCCCAGGATATTCCATTTATGGCTGGTGCTTATCTGGGGATTGGTGAAGCGGATGCCGTTATTAACCTGGGCGTTAGCGGACCAGGCGTGGTGAAAAAGGCCATTGATCGGGCTCTTGATGCCAAACCGGATATGGACCTCGGACAAATTTCCGAATTGATAAAAAAAACCGCCTATAAAGTAACACGCGTCGGGGAACTGATCGGTAGGGAAGTTGCCGATAATTTGAAAGTACCTTTTGGTGTGGTGGATCTTTCTTTAGCCCCTACCCCGAATGTGGGGGACAGCGTAGGCGAAATTTTTCAAAGTCTCGGGCTTCTAAGCATCGGTGTTCCTGGGACAACCGCCGCGCTGGCGCTGTTAAACGACGCTGTTAAAAAAGGAGGTGCCTTTGCCAGCTCTAGAGTGGGGGGACTAAGCGGTGCCTTTATCCCGGTTAGTGAAGATCTCAATATTTCGGAAGCTGCCCGCAAAGGGTACATCGGCCTTGACAAACTGGAAGCCATCACCAGCGTATGTTCCGTGGGGCTTGATATGGTGGCCATTCCGGGAGATACATCCGAAGAATGCATTTCTGCTATAATTGCTGATGAAATGGCCATCGGAGTCATCAACAACAAGACCACCGCAACTCGCCTAATACCGGTCCCCGGTAAAGCGGCCGGTGAAAGTGCCTACTTTGGCGGTCTTCTTGGGCAATCTACGATCATCCCCGTCAACAACGGGCAGGGACAAAATCATTTTATCAGGCATGGTGGTTTAATACCTGCCCCGATTCAGAGTCTGACAAACTGAATGGGAAGCGGCTGATGCTCTGGGTTTTTCA